>CAZAGS010000050.1:0-10483 GCA_964484955.1 uncultured Tissierellaceae bacterium | reverse complement strand
GTAGAGGAACCAAATGTAGACGTAAATGAACCAACACTTCAAGAAGGTCCAATTGCAGAAGATGGAATTTCAGAAGATGGTATATACACATCACCAGAAGAAGTAGCTGAATATATTCATACTTATAACAAACTACCATCAAATTACCTAACTAAAAAACAAGCTATGGACCTGGGATGGGAAAGTAATAAGGGAAACCTTTGGGATGTAACCGACCAAGGAGTAATAGGTGGAGATAAATTTGGTAATAGAGAAGGATTACTACCAAAAGAAAAGGGCAGACAATGGTACGAATGTGATGTAAACTATGAAGGTGGATATAGGGGTGGAGAAAGAATAGTCTACTCAAATGATGGCCTAATTTACTACACCAGTGACCACTATAAATCCTTTAAACAATTATATTAATTGGAGGAAAATATGAAAACTACAATATTAAATGGGAAAAGAATGAGATACAATAAATCTACACATGATTATTTGAAAAGAAAACTACAATTCCCTGACTATTATGGAAATAATCTAGATTCACTGTGGGATTTGCTAACTACAATTGGTAATCCAATAGAAATTGTCCTATTAAATAGCGAATCAATTTATGAGAATTTAGGTGACTACGGTGTGGAAATAGTAAGAGTATTTGTAGAAGCAATGGATGAAAATCCAAATCTTATATTTAGAACAGAGTAGATATATAGGTCGGTTTCCATACCGGCCTAATTTTTATATATAGCGGGAACTTTTTATACCATCAGTTAATCTAATTAGTAGAGAGGAGGGATAGATATTATTGAGCTAGATAATAAAAGACTAATGAAAAGAATAGCAAAGGGTGACCTTGAAGCAATAAACACTTGGATCACGAGCAAGAAAGATAAACTATATAAGATCTCTTGGTCATACTTATACAATCACTCTGATATAGAGGATGTACTACAAAACACAATGATTAGTGCCTATGAAAATATAAAGTCACTTAGAAAAATAGACTTATTTGAAACTTGGTTTATCAGTATACTACTTAATGAATGTAGAAAATCACTAAGAGATAAAAAGCGTTTAATGCCCCAAGAAGACATAGAAATACATGGTCATTATAGGGACCAATATCACTTTTTTGAAGAAATAAATGCCATAGATCAAATATATAAAGAAGTAGTAATCTTAAAATATGTATCAGGATATAGCCAAGAAGAAATAGCCAAAATATTAGATATCCCCATAGGAACTGTTAAATCCAGAATATACAGAGGATTACGGGACCTACGAAAACTACTAAAGGAGGATAACTGTGAACTGTAAAAAGATTGAAGAAAGATTAATCGATTATATAGATGGAGAATTATCAAAAGAAGAAAATACACAAGTAAAAGAACATCTAGAAAATTGCAGCAATTGTCAGAATGAATACGTAGAATTAAAAGCCACTATAGATTATCTTGTGGATAATTCAAAAGATATTGATACATCAAAAGATATCAAGCTAAATACAAATATAAAAAGAAGAAAAATAGTAATGAGATTTACCAGAACGGGATTAATAGCTATTGTTCTATCACTTGTTTTAGTAGTAACGGCCGTAGCCACAGATTTATTTGGATTAATGGAACATTGGAAAAGATCAAGTGAAATAGTTGAAACTGCTTGGGAAGACCTATTAGATAATGGGATAGGACAAAAATTAGATATTTCAGCTACAGATAAAGATATTAAAATAACTGCTGAAGGGGTTATATCTGATGAGTTAAATACTATTATACTTTTAAAGGTGGAAGATTTGAAGGGAAATAAAAAATATACTCCCTTCCAAAACTCCAGCAGAAACATAGAAGACTCTAGAGCTATAGTGTTAGGTGGAGATGTTTCGAATGATGAAGATTGGGAAGATAATATCCCAATAATGTATGATTTTGAGCCTATGCATTCTATACTCTATGCAGAGGATGAAAATGTAATAAAATTAATGGTCTGGACCAATCCATTAGATAAAGAAGTAGGCAATATTGATATTAGTATAAAAAACCTACAAGTAACAACTACACCATATGAAAATGAGGGGAACAAGATATATGGTAATTGGAATTTAACTATACCGGTAGAAGTAGTAGAATCTAAAATCTATCAAGTAAATGAAACAATAGATATGGATGGACAAAAAGTAGATATAAAACAAATAGTTTTAGCCCCTACCGCCACAAGTATTAAATACGGATTAAATCCTTACAACAAAGAATCGGATTATTATATAGAGAATATTAGTTTTTCAATAGAAACAGAAAAAAAGACCTACGGAAAATCAGATTTAAGTCTTAATTATACATTCTTCGGTGCAGAAGACAAATATAAAGTAGGAGAATACAGAGCCCAAAGCCTTTATCTACAGGATCCTAATGAAATAGACCTAATAATAAATAGTTATAAAGCAAGTACAAGAGGAAATCAAAGCTATACAATAGATTACGATAATCTTCCTCAAGTATTGGAATATAAAAACAATAAAATAACTATAGAAGATATTGAATTAAATGAAGACAGTACAAGAATCCTTATAAAAGAAGATGACAGTATAGATAGAAAGTATATAAAATCTGATATTAGAATTACAATAAGTGGCACTGAGGATACAATAATTGAGGGCAAGAGTGAAAACATGAATATGACCTATGTATTTGACGCATATAGCTTGGAATCTGAAGCAAGGGAACAGTCGGAAAATCAATATCATTATGTATTTAAACAAGAATTAATAATAGATAAAGAAAGATTTGAAGGGGCACGCTTTATGGTAGATAATAATGTAGACTACCTGCGGCCTGGTGTAATAAATATAGCTGGACTACACTACAAAGAATTCCCTAATAGTAAAATACGGGTAAAGTTGAAGTAATACGACTCAAACAGATTGCTACGATAATAGTGTAATCGACTCAAGGATGAAGCGATTAATGCAACGATATTAATTACCGTTGCATTAATCTAATATCTATGATAATATATAAATATATAAATATAGATATTTGTGGAGGTGATTAGCGTGAAAAGCAAAGAAAAGTATAACCTAGAATTTAAAAAAGAAGTAACAAAAACATTTTTGAAGACTGTTAGTGCATATTCAAACTACAATGACGGAAAGATAGTATTTGGAATTGATGATGATGGAGACTTAATAGGTATTGAAAATACAAAAAATGAGTGCATAAAGATAGAGAATATGATAAATGATTCTATCGAGCCAGTTCCTAATTTTAATATGGAAATTGAGGAAATAGACAATAAGACTATTATAGTATTAAATATTAAAAAGGGTAGAGATACACCATATTATTACAAAGGAAAAACCTATAAAAGATCGGATACTTCAACTTTAGAAGTAGATAGATTTGAATTAAGAAGATTAGCTATAGGGGGAATGAATATGGATTATGAAGAGAGAAGAGCTTCATCTCAAAATTTAAGTTTTAATAAACTAGAGGTTAAATTGAAAGAAAAAACGGGAATAGAAAATATAAATTTGGATATTTTAAAAACTTTAAATTTGTATAGTAAAGATGGATATTATAATATTGCTGGAGAATTGCTATCAGATGAAAATGATATAGATTTTTCAGGAATAGATATAGTTAAATTTGGTAAGAACATTAATCAAATTTTATATAGAGAAACAATTAGCAATAAATCCTTACTATCACAATATGAAAGAGCAATAGAAATCTTTGAATTATACTATCAATATGAAGAAATTGAAGGATATTCAAGGATAAAAAAAGAATTGATCCCTAAGGAAGCTTTTAGAGAGGCACTTGCTAATGCAATAGTTCATAGGGTTTGGGATATAAACTCATATATACAAATATCGATGTATGAAGATAGGATTGAAATAAGCTCGCCAGGAAGATTACCAGAAGGTATTTCTAAAGAAGAGTATTTGTATGGAAACATTTCAGTACTAAGAAGTCCAATAATAGCGGGAGTCTTTTATAGATTGGATATTATAGAAAAATTCGGAACTGGAATAGCAAGAATCAATATGGAGTATGCGGATAGTATCGCTAAGCCAAGTTATGATATGAGTGAGAATAATATAAATATAAAATTACCGGTTATGGGGAATGATAAATTTAATCTTCTAAAAGAGGAAACAGTAATCTATAATATATTGAAAGAAGAAACAGAGCTTTCAAGGGGAGAATTAGATAAGTTAACTGGGTTTAATAAATCAAAGACTCTAAGAATGATAAATAATCTTGCAGATAAAGACATAATACAAAAATTAGGAAAAGGGCCAGGAACAACTTATAGATTAAAGTAAGGTTCAAGTTGAAGTAGTCAAATTATATATTACAAAAAAAGTTGCGCCGAATAATCAGCGCAACTTTTTTTATCTTGTAAGATCTATAGCTTTAGAAATAGGTTTTATAATTATTGGGAAGATAATTGAATAGACTGGTACATTTAGTGCTTGTCTAGTAAAGGCACTAACTATTCTTCCATAATAAGCAACCCAAAACCCACTGGTACCAAATAATGCCCCTTGTCTAATAAAGGTTATAAACAATGGTACCATCAGTACTGAAGTAATTAATTGACCAGTTGCAATAGCAATAAATACTTTCCAAAGCTTATAATTTGGATATTCATCTCTTAATAGTAAGATCATTAGACCTGGAATAAAACCAGTAAGAGCAGATGTTAAAACAAACAATGGATTAAATCCTCCACTAGCTGATGGTCTAACAATAAATCCAACAATATCAGCAACACCGCCTACAAAGAATCCCATTACAGGTCCAAGTGTTAAACCTGAAAATATAATTGGAAAACCTCCAAAGCTTATAGAACCAATTCTAAGACTGTTGATAGCAACACTTAAGGCTACTAACATTCCTGCAATTGCCAATTTCCTACTAGAAAATAGCTTGCTTCTAGCTGAACTTGATTTGACTACTTTACTTTTTTGCATAAAAAAACCCCCTTTTTTGATATATGACAGAATGCCACATCGCAAAAGAAGATCCTTTGTTTGTGAGCCAGTGAACGAAATAATAGGCCGCGAGATAGATTCTCTTCGCTTCGAGGCAACGTCCCATCCTCGAATACTTAACGCCTATTACCTACTCTGTCAAATAATGTTAATTTAATAACATACAATAGTTATTCTACCATTGAATTGAAAATATTTCAAGCTCAACAGGTATCATAATAAAATTCATATTTAACTTTGTTATGATTTATGTTAAAATATATAGATGTTGTTTTAAATAAGAAAATTCTATTATATTTATATAACAAATACATATGAAAAATATGATTGGAGGAATAAATTTGCCTAAAAAGAATTTGGATAACAAAAAGCAAGTATCTGAGTCAACCAAGTTTTTAATATTATTAATATTTCCACTTGTTTGCCTGTTATTGGCTTTTGTTTTCAGTGATATACAAGAATTAGTTAATGGACTTATAAAAATAGTTATACATAGAGATGTGCTTCTTACAGACTATATAGAAGTAGGAGGACTTGGAGCAACTCTATTAAACGTTGCCCTTCTTACTTTAATAAATATATGGTTTTTATGGATAATGAAAGTAAAGATAGGTGGAATACAAATAGCAGCAATTTATACTATAGCAGGATTCGCCTTCTTTGGTAAAAACATTGTAAATGTGTGGCCAATTTATTTTGGAGGATGGTTGTTTGCAAAGCATGGAAAAAGATTATATAAAGACTTTATAATAATATCTATGTTTGGAACCGCCCTGGCTCCATTGGTAACAGAAGTAGTTTATGCTTTTCTTCCATGGACTAATTTAGGCATTGTTGCTACTATTATTATAGGAACAATAGTAGGTTTTATACTGCCACCAATTGCAGCTCATGTAATAAAAGCCCATGATGGATACAATCTATATAATGTTGGATTTACCTGTGGTTTAGTTGGTACAGTGATTTATGCCATGATGAAAAGTTTTGGCTATGTTGGGGGAGCTATTGCCGTATTGTCCACAGAAAGGGATTTATTCTTAAAAGTATTTCTATTAATATTTTTTCTAGTATTAATCCTTATAGGCTATTTCTTAAATGATAAAAGCCTGTTTAAAGGATATGGAAATATACTTAAAATGTCTGGAAGAGGATGTGACTTTACAGGACAAGGTATTGGCATTACCCTTATTAATATGGGCCTTATGGGAATGGTTGGTTTAATATATATAATAATATCAAAAGGAATTATGAATGGACCTATGGCTGGAGGCCTGCTTACAATAGTTGGCTTTGCGGCAGCTGGAAAACACCCAAAAAACTGTATACCTATTATGCTAGGAGTATATATAGCAAGTCTTGTAAATGTTTGGGATACTAGCTCAACTGGAGTTATTATTGGAGCCCTATTTGGTACCACCCTAGCCCCTATTGCAGGAGGATTTGGTACAATTGCTGGCCTTGCTGCTGGATATATTCATCTATCTCTAGTAATGAGTTCAGGAGCCTTTCATGGGGGAATGAACCTTTATAACAATGGATTTGCAGGTGGCCTTGTAGCTACTATATTGGTTCCGGTACTAAGCGTTATACAAAGTAAAAATAAAGCTAACTAAAATAAAAAGGTAGTGCTGACTAATCAGTACTACCTTTTTTTAATGTTTTAACGCTTGTCATTCTGAGACGAACAGTATAATAACTGCCACCGAAGAATCTCCTCTTTGGTGTAGCAATTCATTAGGAAGCTGCATATCATATTATAGAGAACAAAGGAGGTTAAACCTATGTATAATTGTGTTGAAGAATCAGCATTTCCAGGTTATCCATTTACCTATAATAAGTATTACCCGACTCAAATGTATGTGCCAACATATGCTTACCCAGAAGCCTTAAAAATAATAGCCGACTCCGTAAGAGATGAAAGAGAGGACGAAGCATTTTATAGTTATTTGCTAAGCATAGCACCTCAGGCTCAAAAAGAAATTATTATGGAAATCATAAACGATGAAAGAAAACATGGAATGATGTTAAGAGAAATTTATTGGCAGGTAACTGGTCAAGATCTACCACCATCTCCAGAAGTACCTTTTGAAAGGCCAAATAGTTATTGTGAAGGAATTACAAAAGCTATATTTGGTGAATTAACAGCTGTTGAAAGATATCGTATGATACTATTTGGTTTTGAGTTTTTACCTTATAGAAATATGCTAACAGAAATTTACACAGACGAATTAAAACATGCATCTAAGTGGAATTATTTATTTGCATTGAATTGTAGATAGAGAGTATTCATAGCCTTAACCCTGAATATTAAATCCTGACAAGTATATTAATTGTCAGGATTTTTTATGAGATTACCATACTCTTCTTTTCACTTTTCAAGCCCCATCTAAAAATTTAATAACCTATTATATATATTTATATATAGATAATAATGATTTGCATGGTAAAATTAAAGGAACTAATTAAATGATAATCAATGGTCAAGATTTAAAGTATTTTTTATTTCTCACTTTGAATCACTAATTGTAGGAAAATAAGAAGTAGTGCTGACTAATCAGCACTACTTTTTAGTATTTAATAAACTTATCTCCTGAAACATTACAAATAAAACATTTTTCTGGAACATATTTTTCAATGTTTCCACAAACAGGGCACAAATAGTAGAATATTTCTTCTGTTTCATTTACATTTGCTAATGCTTCTTTATAAAGCATTGCATGAACTTTCTCAGCTTCTAGTGCATATTTAAAAGTTCTAATAGCAGCTTTATTACCTTCTTCTTCAGCTACTTTTAAGAATTCAGGATACATACTTTCAAATTCATAAGTTTCTCCTTCAACTGCATCTTGAAGATTTTCCTCAGTAGTTAAAATTTTACCAGCTACTTCGAAATGCTTTTGAGCATGGATTTCCTCTGCTGCTGAAGCTGCCTTAAATAATTTTGCTGCATTAATTTTTCCATCTTTTTCTGCCTTTATTGAATAGGCTAAGTACTTTCTATTTGCTTGGGATTCCCCAGCAAAAGCTGCCATAAGATTATCAAGTGTTTTTTGTTCCATAAATATCTCCTCCAAATTTTAATTTTCTTGTATTAGACTTAGTTATCCATTATAGTACTATTCTAAATACACTTGGGGCATGTGCCCTTGAAATATACATCTCTGTTATTGATTTTGAAATCATTAAGACCTTCTGTTTCTAATGAATTAATATTAATATCAAAATCAAATATCTTTCCACAAGACTCACACTTAAAATGACCATGGTTTTTTGTATCTATGTCGTATCTAGTTTCATTGTCTTCTATGGTAATTAACTTTACCAATCCTGCCTCTATCAATGTACTTAATGTATTATAAACTGTTGTTTTTGATAAAGTGGGAACTTCCTTTTGTAAATCATTAAATATCTGATCAACAGTTGGATGGGTCCTATGATTAGTCATATACTCTAATACTTTAAGCCTTTGATGTGAAAGACGAATGTTTTTACTTTTTAATTCTAATGATAAATCCTCAAAAGTTGTTTTCAAGTAATATTCACCTTCCTTGTGGTCTAATGATACAGCCTGTAATTATTACTAACTTGTAATGATTACAACTCAAGTATACTAAATAATAACTAATATGTCAATGACTATTATAATTTTTGCTAGAATATGATGTAGAGTCTTGTATAATGGGTATTAAGATTAATAAAACAAATTAAAACTTAGGGGGAAAATTTAAAAGTGGAGACTATTGATCAATACTTGGAACTATGTTCTAAAGAGCTTCAACCTAAGCTAAGGATGCTTAGAAAGATTATTATGGATACATCTGAAGAGTTGAGTGAAAAAATTAGTTGGAAGATGCCTACCTTTTATTTCAAGGGGAACGTCATCCATTTTGCTGCGCATAAAAAACATATTGGTTTGTATTGTGGAGCAAAAGCTGTTAATAATTTTAGTGAAAGGCTTGAGAAGTATAAGACTCACAAGGGTACGATTCAGTTGCCTAATGATAGAGAATTAGATGCAAATCTTATTCAGGATATTGTAAAGTTTGGTATTGAAATGAATAGAAATAAATAAGCTAATTCTTCAAGATAAAGTAAATAAAAAGAAGGTGAAATTATGTGTGGTAGATATGCACTAGACGCAGATATTGATTTTCTAATAAACCAATATAAAGCCATAATAGGTAAAACTAAATTTGAGGGCAGCAGTGAAATATTTCCTACTAATACTGTACCTATTATTAGAGAATTAGAAAACAGACAGTTAGATATGCTGAAATGGGGTTTTATGCCAAGCTTTACTAAAAAGCCACTAATAAATGCAAGAGCAGAAACGATAGATATAAAACCAACATTTAAAAATTCCTTTATTAATAAAAGATGCATAATCCCAGCTACCAGCTTTTTTGAATGGGAAAAGGTTCAAGATAAAAAGATTAAAAGAAGGATCTCGATAAATAATAAGCTGTTTTCAATTGCTGGATTATATAATACTTTCCATGACAATGAAGGTAAGGAATATGAAGCCTTTACAATGTTAACCATTAATGCAAACCAGGAAATGAAACATATTCATGAACGTATGCCAGTAATATTAAGCAATGAAGATATTGATATATGGCTAGATAAGGATAATAAAAACATATTAGGTCTGAAAGATATATTAGTTCCCTGGAAAGGGCCATTAATAATTGACTAGGCAATGTATCAGGAAGTGATTGTCATGGTACACCTATTTCAATCAGAGCTAATAAGATAATAGGAATAACAGATGGTTGCCCAACTTTTACAGGGAGGTAGAATTTAATAGTGGTAAAAGTATTAATCCATTATATGTGAGTTCAATAGGCATAGATTTAGAATATGCGGGACGAATAATTAAGAATCTAAAAGGCGATTACCGCATACCAGATATATTAAAACAGGTAGATAAAATGTCAAGGGATATATAAGGGGTATCTATTTAAATATAGGTACTCTTTTTTCTTGCGCCATAGAAGTGACAATATTATCCAAATCAGTCGTGTGTTGTAGTATAATGGATATAACGAGGTAACAGGGTAAATCATTGTGATTTTAGCGGAAGAATTAGAGAACTAGGAATAATAATCTACTTAATTACAAATAAAAGAAGGATTTTAAAGCTATGTGTCGAATATAGTATTAAAGGATTAGATATTACAGCTTTATAGCCCTTGCTCCAAAATATCTAAAATTGAGGTGATAATATGAAAGTCATTAATTATAATAAATTAATTAGAGATAAGATTCCAGAAATAATAGAATCAAGTGGAAAAAGAGTAAAGATTAAGAAGATAGAAGGCCAGGAGCTATTAGACTTGCTTAATAATAAGCTTTTGGAAGAATTAAAAGAATATGAAGAGTCTGGAGAAGTAGAGGAATTAGCAGATTTAGTAGAGGTAGTAGAAGCTATTCTTGATTATAAAAAAATTAGTATAGAAGACTTCAATAAAATAAGAGAAAAGAAAAATCAATCTAGAGGAG
>CAZAGS010000049.1:7125-10624 GCA_964484955.1 uncultured Tissierellaceae bacterium | reverse complement strand
ACCACTTCTGCTTCTATAATTTCTTCTGGTATTTCTTCTACTCCTTTTATAATTTCATCCTGTGGCACTGATTCCATATCCTCAAATAAGCCAAAGAACCAAAACATGAATTTATTTAAAGGGTATAGTAATATATATAATAGATATTCGACCATTTCGAATGCTTTTCTTGTTAATTTGAAAAGCGCATCAGTAACTGATTGAAATGTTCCTACTACAAATACTCCTATTATAGCTAATATATACTTTCTATTAGTATTTTTAATATTTATCGAATCCATATTTGTATCCAGATGCCTGATAGATCTTATTAATACTATAGAGGATAGTAGATAAATTATTAGATAGATAGCTTCTTTTCCTAGGAACCATCCAAATTGAGTTGCCAATACTTTTAGATATAATAATACTAAATATAATACTATTGATTTCTTAAACATAGATACATATGCAAGGTATTTTCCCCTTTGCAATGATGATTGTATGTATAAAGATATAACAATAGTCGTTGTTAGTATAAGCAACATGTATTTAAAGTCCCTATATAGTATCAATGGTGCTAACAAGAGAAGTATAGTTAAATTATGAATCTTTGATTTGCCAAGTGATAAGGCAATTATTATAGCTGAAATAATAGTCCATATAAAAACACCAGTTAATTGACTCATAGGACTAAATTCTACAAATATTAGTATTAGTGCATATATGAACGAAACCAATGATATTAGTTCAAGTGTTATTATCTCTAGCATATTATCGGCTCCTATACTTTGTAATATTTCTGTCTAATTGGTCTAGTAGGGTGTCTTCTAATGATATTACTACCGTATTGCTTACGGTTTTGCTTAATAGGTTGATGGACTGGATATAGTTATCTAAAAGCCTTGGGGTGATAATAACAATTGTAGTGTAATTACCTTGTTTACGCCTAAGTTCTTTTAGCATAGATTCAAAGGATGAAGGAATTTTGTCATCGATTCTTCCCAATATCTCTAGAAATGTATCCAAGTGATTTTTTCCCAGTCCAGGATAATGATAATGGCCTTTACCATATTGGGAGTTAGAATTAAATGAATTATTTGCAAATCCATAGGGTATTCTTGCTTCTTGAAACTCCTCTAATACACCACGAGTTAAGGATATAGCTGTTTCAATGATGTCCCACTCGGCGGATTTAAATGATGGTTTCATAGTCTCTATATTTAGAACCACCATAACACTATTATCAGAGGTAAAGTCAAAATTTTTTACCATTAGGTTTCCATATTTAACAGATGATGGCCAATGTATAAATCTTTCTGGTTCATTTCCTGTATACTCTCTGATCCCAATAGTCATAAGAGGGTCATCTATTATCCATCTTCTAACTGATATATCTCCACTAAGAGATCCAAGAGGTGTGATGGAATCTTCAAGATCCAGTTTTTTAGGTAATATTACCACTTCTTTTTTCATTGCTAAAGTCTTTTTTTTAGTTCTAAAGCCAGCAAAATCTCCAACTTCAAAATCCACCTGATCAATTGTATATAATCCTCTTTGCTTTACAAATACCTTATATTTTCTTACAACTCGTTGATAGGGCATAATAAATATTTTGTATTGATTGTTTCTAATATTAAATCCCTTGGAGAAGTTTTCTCTTATGTTTAGAAATGAAACATTTAATGGTTTTCTATTTTCTACTATAGATGAAATTTCTATTGGCTCATGAATTTCTGCCATAGCCTTATCTAATTCCATTTTATAGTCTAAATTTATAAATCCATAGGCTAAAGTCAACCTATTTAAAATATATGTGATAAGGATTAATCCCAATAAAAACCATACCATAATTATAGTCCCGTATCTTCCAGGGGAACGTCTACAGTATCAACAATGCCTTGGATTAAACCAATTGCATCTTCAATAGTATTTACTCCACGAGCTATTATCCTATGATTTAGTACATAGGGGGCCATTATCTTTATATCTTCAGGAAGTATATAATCTCGTCCATTTATAGCTGCATAGGATTGACAGGATTTAAATAGGGCAATAGAACCTCTAGGACTAACTCCAAGTTCAATATTTGATTTACCTCTAGTTTCATTAACTATATTGATAAGATAATCCATTACATCATCTTGAATAGATACGGTGGATATCTTCTCCATAAGTGCCGGTAATTCATCTGGGCCTATTATAGAATTAATTTTATCTAGGGGATTTCCTATATTTTTTCTTATTATAATCTTTTCTTCTTCGATAGTTGGATATCCTAATTTTATTCTCATTAAAAATCTATCTAATTGTGCTTCTGGAAGTGGAAATGTTCCATAAGATTCTACAGGATTTTGAGTAGCCAATACCATGAAAGGCTTATGTAATATCCTAGTGACTCCATCTGCGGTTATCTGCTTTTCTTCCATGGCTTCAAGAAGGGAGGATTGAGTTCTAGGGGTTGCTCTGTTTATTTCATCTGTAAGTACTATATTTGCAAATAAAGGACCTTGCCTAAATTGAAATTCTCCAGTTTTTTGATTGTAAAAATTGATCCCTGTTATATCAGATGGCAATAAGTCAGGTGTAAACTGAATTCGCTTAAATGGAAGGTCCAGGGTCTTTGAAAATGCCTTAATCATCATAGTCTTACCCATGCCAGGAATATCTTCTAATAGTACATGGCCACCAGATAAAAATGCTACGATTATTAATTCTATCTCCTTATCTTTACCTACTATTACTTTCGATACATTTTCTATTACTTTTTCTTTGAAATGGACTAAATTTTTCATGTATACCTCCTTGTATTTCCTCAAGTTGAATATATTGTCTCGCTTGATTGTATCAATCTTAGATTAACAATACAATAAGAAAAGATGGTTTTGCTTCTCTGTCATTTGTAGGGAGCGGTGCCCTCACCGCTCCACACAGTATAATCACTCTTACCTTCAATTAAATTAGAAACCTCATCTAAAATATGATATTGCAATAATAACAATTAATAGTAGTATATAATAAAGAATTAAATTCACAAATATTGGGTAAAACTAAAGATATGGAGCCATAAAGGAGAGGGTAACAATGTATGAATTAAAAACAAAAGAAACGGATAAGAGTGTAATTGAATTTATTAATAAGGTAGAAAATGAAAAGAGAAGACAAGATGCTTTTAGACTATTGGATATATTTGTTGAGACTACTGGTTTTGAAGCTAAAATGTGGGGGCCTAGCATAATAGGGTTTGGATCATACCATTACAAATATGCAAGTGGCCATAAAGGCGATGCAGCCTATGTAGGATTTTCTCCAAGAAAAGCAAAGATGACTTTATATTTTGCAACTGGTGATGCGAAAAGAGAAGAGCTATTAAAGAAATTTGGTAAACATACCTCTGGAAAAGCCTGTGTGTATATTAATAAATTAGATGATATTAATATTGATATATTAAAGGAGCTAATTATACAATCTATTAAATTTTTGAAGGAAACTTATACTGAAGAGTAGATTCTTACGCTAC
>CAZAGS010000049.1:0-7025 GCA_964484955.1 uncultured Tissierellaceae bacterium | reverse complement strand
TTGCATTTCACCACGAAGTCCTTGTAGCCCATTTTGCATCTCGTTACGAATTTCTTTAAATCCATCTTGCATTTCAACATACATTTTAGTAATCAATTCAAATAGTTGTTCATTGTTATTCATTTGTATTCTCCTCCAATAAATTATTCTTCACGATATCAATAGTAAATATATTATATCATAATAATAGAGAATACAAATAATATCTAAGGAATAAAAATTAAAAGAGGAGATTCTTACGGAACGACGAGGGCGTCGATCCCTACGAATGACAAAGGGAACGGTGAGGACACCGTTCCCTATGAATTAAAATGCCATTCCTTCTACGATTAATTTTTCTTTAAAAAGAATTTTTGCATGTTTTACTAGTAGTTCATCATTTTTTGTCTGAACTCCAACGTCTACATATGCATTAATTCCATCTACTGTGTAAAGATCAAAGTCTTCTAATTCTTCAGGTTTTCCCATCTCAACTGATGGTTTAGGTTCGCTAGGGCCTCAAGAGCCACAGCCATCTAACCATAATCTAATGGAATCTTCGCCTTTTGATTGGATAAACTTTTTTGCTTTTGGATCTATTACTACTTTCATCACAATTCCTCCTTATGCGTCTACTTCTAATGGGCTATTGTATTTATCAATATCTAATTCGCCCATTCGTTTACTTGATACTAATCCTGCTAGCATTGAGTCACTAACGTTAACTAATGTTCTACCCATATCTATAAGTGGTTCTATAGCTATTAGCAACCCTACTAAGGCTACTGGTAATCCCATAGCTGATAATACTGTCAGTGCTGCAAATGTTGCTCCACCACCAACTCCTGCTATACCAAATGAGGATATGGTTGTAACTATAATTAGTTTGATTAAGAATGCAGGTGCCATTGGATTGATACCTAATGTTGGTGCAATCATTATTGCTAGCATGGCTGGATAAACTCCTGCACATCCATTTTGTCCTATACTTGTTCCAAGTGATGCAGATAAGTTAGCATGACCTGGGGATACTCCAAATCTGTCTATTTGAGTCTCAACATTTATTGGAAGAGCTCCAGCTGATGATCTTGAAGAAAATGCAAACATCAATGCGGTTCCAGCTTTCTTTACATAAGTTATAGGATTCAATCCATATAATGCTAATATGGCTAAATGGATTATGAATACTATTAAGAGAGCTACATAGGAAGCTATTACAAAGTTAATTAATCTTAATATTTCAGTAAAGTTACTGGTTGATACCATCCTGGTCATAAGAGCTAAAACCCCAAAAGGTGTTAATCTTAAAACCATCTGGACCATACGCATTACAACATCATGCAATGTTTGGATAAAATCAGAGAATAACTTAGCTGATTCTGGCTTACTAGCCCTAATACCGATTGTTGCTAGTGCAATAAATGTTGCAAAAACTACAACTGATAATGTTGCTGAACTACCTTGACCTGTCATTGAGTAGAAAGGGTTGGTAGGAATAATATCAGTAATTTGTTCTGGAATTGGTTTGGCTTGATAGTCTTCCAAACGACCCTCCAATCTTTCACCTTGTTGAAGTTCTGATTCACCAACTTGAAGATTTCCTGCATCAAGCTTAAATATACTAGCTGTACCTGCTCCTACAAAAGCAGATATTGCAGTTGTAATTAATAAAATTGCTATTATTTGAGTAGCCATTTTCCCTAAGTTTTTAGAATCTTGCATAATTATTGCATTTGTAATTGACACAAATATAAGTGGTATTACAATCATTCTAAGAAGTCTTACATATCCACTACCAATAACAGAAAACCAATTATTGGATTCTTTTACTATCTCAGATGTTCCACCATATATCAATTGAAGTGCTGCACCAAATGCAATTCCCATTCCCATAGCGATAAAGACTCTAACTGTAAATGAGATATTCATCTTCTTTAGATACATTAAACCATATACTATTAGTGCCATTATTAATACATTTATTACTATTGCTAGTGTTGGATTCATTATTTCACTCCCTTTTAGTTTGTTTGCTTCATATGCTCACATAAAAGACCTACGCATTTATGGGCTCTTATATTTACAAGTTCTATATCTGTGGATAAAAAGTTATCTTTTATCCTTTCTTTTTTCATTAAATCTGTACTTAGGTATTTCTTATTATCATCTGCAAAAACAGTAACTACAACACTGTCATTGCCAAGTTTCTCTTGGGCTATGATGGCTCCTAAAAAGTTTGCTCCAGAGGAAATTCCTACACCTAAGCCTAATTCTGCTGCTAATTTTTGTGCCATAATAATTGAATCACCATCATCTACATCTATAATCTCATCAAGTTTGTCTAATTTCACTATGGAAGGAATAAATTCATCTGAAATACCTTGAATTCTATGCTTTCCAACTTTATGTCCTGTAGACATAGTAGGTGAGTTAGCAGGCTCTAAAGGATATACTTTGATACTGGAATCCTTTTCCCTAAGATACTTGCCAATACCCATTATGGTACCACCAGTTCCTACTCCTGCAACTATTGCATCTGGCTTTAATCCTAAGTGCTGAAGCTGACTCCATATTTCGGGACCAGTTGTTAAATAATGTGCTTCTACATTATCTTCATTGGAAAACTGACAAGGTAAAAATACATTATCATTATCTTTAACAAGATCTTCAGTCATATGAATACTGCCTAAAAATCCGCCTTGTTCTGCACTAACTAGTTCTATATTTGCTCCGTAGCTTCTTATTAAATTCTTTCTCTCATCACTCATCCAATCTGGCATAAATATTGTAACGGGATGACCTAATGATGTACCTATTGCTGAAAAAGCTATACCTGTATTTCCGCTGGTAGCTTCTACTATACTAAAGCCTTCTTTAAGCACACCACTTTCATATGCTTTCTTAATAATATGAAGTGCCATTCTATCTTTAATACTACCTGTAAGATTGTAATGTTCAGCCTTAGCAAAGATTCTACCAGGTTTTCCTTTGTATCTAAAGTTTATCTCCAATAATGGGGTGTTACCAATTAGACTAGCTAGGCTATCCATTGAATCATTATGGAGATTGTGCTTACTCATAAAAATTCCTCCTCTGAAGTAAATAAAATTTTGTCATGTGCATGTAATAAATACCCACTAAATAAAAAAATATTCAATACACCAAAAAATAACAAAAAAGTATAAAACAACTCTCGTTATTTTATACTTAATTTGCTAAAATTATGCGAATATTAAATTCTGACTTGGTGATATACTTTTTTACCTTTTTTTAATAAAATCTTATTTTCCTTAAAGTCTTCCAAAGTGATAGTTCGGTCAATAGCTTCAACCTTTACATCGTCTATGCTAATTCCACCTTGGTCAATTAATCTTCTTCCTTCTCCATTGGATTTTATTAAATTTACTTGTCTAAGTAGGTCTAATATTCCAATTCCTTCTTCAAAGATCTTGCTATCCATTTCAGTAAAAGGAATAGATTCAGAATCTGCACCACCAGCGAATAAGGCTTTTGCTGCTTGTTCCGCTTTAATTGCCTCTTCTTCACCATGGATTGCACGGGTTACATCAAAAGCCAATATTTCTTTAGCCTTGTTAATTTCTGCTCCTTCCAATGCGCCTAACCTTTTAACTTCCTCTAAAGGTATAAATGTCAAAAGTGATAAGAATTTTTCTACATCTCTATCATCTGTATTTCTCATGTATTGATATAGTTCATATGGCGGAGTTTTGGCTGGGTCTAACCAAATTGTTCCAGCTTCTGTTTTACCCATTTTTGTTCCAGCTGCAGTAGATAAAAGTTTAAATGTCATAGCATAGACTTTCTCGCCTTCTAATTTTCTAACCAATTCATATCCACCTAAAATGTTGGACCATTGGTCACTACCACCCATTTGTATTTTACAATTATGTTTTCTAAATAATTCTAGGTAGTCATAGGATTGCATCAGCATGTAACCAAATTCAAAGAAGGTTAATCCTTGCTCTAATCTGTTTTTATAACAATCAAAAGTAAGCATTCTATTTACAGAGAAGTGAACTCCTATTTCTCTCATAAAATCTAGATAATTAAGATCAAGTAGCCAATCTGCATTGTTTTCCATTATGGCCTTACCATCACTAAAATCTAAGAACTTTTCAAATTGTAATTTAAATCTACTTGCATTATGATCAATAAAATCCTTTGTCATGACTTTTCTCATATCAGTTTTTCCTGATGGGTCACCAATCATTGTTGTTCCCCCGCCTAATAAAGCGATTGGTCTATGGCCAGCTCTTTGCATATGCATCATTACCATTATTTGTAGGAAATGCCCCAATGTCAGACTATCTGCTGTTGCATCAAATCCTATATAAAAGGTTACTGATTCATTTCCTAATAGTTCTTTAAGTTCATCTTCAAAGGTTACTTGGTCAATATAACCTCTTTCTGATAGTGTATCAAATACATTTTTCATAAATACTCCTCCTAAAAATTAATAAAAAAAGGGCCTCTCTTGTCTTGTAAAGGACGAGAGAAACCCGTGGTACCACCTTAATTTGCATATAATGCCTTAAGCCACGTAACGAGTGGTAGTCGCAATTGAACTCAGGAACTGTAATTCACCTTTAAAGTTATTATAGACCTCTCACCAATAGCCTATTCTCTTTGATTTATTACTTTAAGGTTACTATATCCGTCATAGTTAATAATATGTTTATACTATATTAATATAAGTGCTGAGTCTTGTCAAGCTATGAGGTGTATATTATTCTTCTATTTTTAACTCTGCACTATTTTCCCAAAGACCATGGATATTACAATAGCTTGTAGCAAGGATAGTACCTGATTTTTCTGCTTTAAATCTTACACTTGCAAAGGCATCTGTAAAATTACCAAGTTCACCATGAGATGAGAAGTTAACATTAGCAATTTCTACTGGAAATTTACTTCCTTCTGATAGGTAGTATACTTTAATCCATACTATGTGATGTTCTAATGTGTTAGGATGAGCAATTTCCTCACCTATAAGTACTTTAATGTCTAAGTATTCACCTGCTTTAGCTGTTTCAGGTGCATGTATTACTGGTACATGTTTTTCGCCTTTCCAGTCACCACTTTGATATAATTGTCCTATGCTTTTCAAATAAAAAACCTCCCTATAATTTTAATTACATTATAGTATCTTATACCCTATTATTGTTACAATATAACAATAATTAACTATTATTTATTTAAATAGAGTATAATAAGGGTAAGAGAAATTACGAGGAGTGTTTATATGAGCAATTTAAAATTAATAGCAACCACAACATTTGGTTTAGAGGCTGTGGCAAAAAGGGAGTTAATGAAATTAGGATATAATGATACAACAGTTGAGAATGGAAAAGTTACATTTATTGCCAGTGAAAAGGATATACCAATTGCAAACCTATGGATGAGAACAGCTGAGAGAATATTACTAGAGATGGGACAGTTTAAGGCTTTGACCTTTGATGAGCTGTTTGAAAAGACCAAAGCATTACCATGGGAAGATTGGATTCCTGAAGATGGAAACTTTGTAGTTGAAGGAAAGAGTATAAATTCTAAATTATTCTCTATTTCCGACTGTCAAAGAATAGTAGAAAAAGCTGTAGTAGAAAGATTAAAGACAAAATACAAAGATGTGGATTGGTTTTCAAAAACTGGGGCCAAGTTTACCATTGAAGTAGCTATGCTAAAAGATATAGCAACTCTTACTATAGATACTTCAGGTGAAGGACTTCACAAAAGAGGTTATAGAGATAGGGCAGGTGATGCACCTATAAAAGAAACTCTAGCTGCGGCTATGGTACTTTTAAGTTTTTGGAACAAAGACAGACCATTATTTGACCCTTTCTGTGGATCAGGTACTATTCCTATTGAGGCTGCTATGATTGGAAAAAATATAGCACCGGGATTAGATAGAAAATTTGCTTCAGAAGAATGGCCTAGGGTTAAAAAGGAGTATTGGACAAAAGCTAGACAAGATGCTTTCAAACTTATTGATAATGATGTAGAATTAAATATAATGGGTTGTGATACAGATAAAAGATCAATATTAAGAGCTAGAGATAATGCTGCTAATATTGGTTTGGAAGATGATGTAGTATTTTTTATGAAAGATATGAGAGATGTGGATTTACACCAGGATTATGGTGTTGTTATATCCAACCCACCATATGGTGAACGTATGGGAGAGCTAGAAGAAATTCACCAACTGTATAAAGACCTAGGAGAAAAGTTAAATGTACTGGAAACTTGGTCCACTTATATAATTACTTCTGAGGAAAAATTTGAATCCCTATTTGGTAAAAAGGCTGACAAAAAGAGAAAATTATATAATGGTAGAATTAAAGTTGATTACTATCAATTTTATGGGCCAAGACCACCAAGAATGGACCAATAGGAGGGTTAATATGAATATCTATACAAAGGCAGGAGACAAGGGCAAAACTAGCCTGTTTGACGGCGTGAAGGTGTCTAAAGACCATGTTAGGGTTGAGAGCTATGGCACCATTGATGAATTAGGTTCATTTTTAGGCCTTGCAAAAAATTATGTTGAAAATCAGAAGATGTATGATGAAATTCAAGAAATTCAAAATAAATTATTTACAGTTGCCACTAATTTAGCTACAGAAGACCATGCAAAAGTTGCTCATTATATTGTAGAAGAAGATATCAAATATTTAGAAGAATTAGTGGATTATTATATGGGTGCTCTTAATAATCCCACTGGCTTTATAGTAAATGGGTCAAATATTAAATCAGCTTATCTGCATGTTGCTAGGACTGTTTGTAGAAGAGGTGAAAGGGCTATTGTTAGGCTAACTGGATATGCAGAGGTAGATCCTTTGGTTATTAAATATGTTAATAGATTGTCTGATACACTATATGCAATGGCCAGGTATTCTGAAGAAAACCAAATAGCTGTAGAGTATAAATAAGACCTTAAAAGTATAATATATTCTCTTTATATATGGAATTAACTGGCAACATAAGATACAATATAAGTAAAGTTAAATTTATAACAATCTTGGAGATTAAAT
>CAZAGS010000048.1:0-11002 GCA_964484955.1 uncultured Tissierellaceae bacterium | reverse complement strand
GAAATAAAACCAGGAGATATTGTACTACTTTACACTGGTCACCATGATAGACATTTTGGAACTGATATGTTCCAGGCGGAATATTCCGGCCTTAGTTATGAAGGTGCAAAATGGTTAGCAGACCAGGGTGTGGTAAATATTGGAGTAGATGCACCTGCTGTAGATTTAACACCAGATGACAATGATTTTTCAGCTCATTTAGTTTGTGGAGAATACCATATAACAAATACGGAAAATTTATTAAATCTAGATAAGGTTGTAAATAAAAGATTTTTATATATGGGATTGCCCCTAAAAATAAGGGATGGCACAGGATCTCCAATTAGGGCAGTAGCCTTGTTAGAAGAATAAAATAAACCCAGTAAGATTTAAATCTTACTGGGTTTATTTATCTAGTAAATCTTTAATTTTCAATGCTATTTCCAAGTTTAACCTATGGTTAGGGTCCTCTAAACTCATTCCTGTAATTTCATTTATCCTATTAACCCTATATAAGACTGTGTTATAATGGGCAAATAATTGTTCAGATATTCTAGTTAGGTTGCCTGTATTTTTAAAATATACTTCTAGTGTCTTTACTAACTCTGTAGACTTTTTTCTATCGTAGTCAACCAAGGGTTTTAAGGTGGTGTTGTAGAAATCCTCTAACTCATCATTTAAAAAGTCCTGAGAAAGTATTTTAAATATACCAAGTTCATCAAATGTTACTATTTCTTTTTTAGTAATTGCCTTTCCTATTCTAACTGCCCTAAGGGCATCTAAGAAACTATTATTTACATTTTCTAAACTTGAATATATTCTACCAACACCCATTCTAAATTCTATATTTTTACTTTTCTTATTTAACATTTCCATTAATTTGGAGTTAAATTCTCCTACTCTTTTCATAATAGGCTTATCATTGTCAAATCCTATTAATATTTGCATCCCATTGACCTTGGTAGAAACCAGTCCTTCTAGTTTTAAGTATTTCATTAATTCCTCTATTGAAGGAACAACCGTATTTACAAAGTCTCTAATATAGTTCATGGATTCCTCTTCATCTTCATCATCATGATCCCATCTCATTCTGCAGCTAATAACTTCTATTAAGTACTTGTTATCAGGATTTAAATTAAAATACCTAGCCCTATCTAAGGCTTTTTTCTTTCGCTTTGTATCTACAGAAATCAAATCTTCAAAGAATTCAGACCTATACCTAATTTCAACTTCTTTCACAGATAAATCCTGTAAAAGGGATAATCCTATAGTTGTTGATGCACTTTCTATAATAGCTAAGTCAAAGCCACCTAGAGGCATATTTGTAGCCCATGAAAACAAATGTCCATAGACATTATCCCTAATTATAATAGGCATTACCATTCTTTTTATATACTTACCATTAATTAGTACTTTATCTTCATCTAGTCTTTTTAACTTGTTTTTAATATTATTTGGTGCATAAAATTCGCTTATTTCTTTTAGTAGTTCACCTTTTATCTCCATATCTTTATCATAGAGGTGCTCTATTGTTTCATTGGAGAAATTTAGTACAAGTATAACAGGATTACGGATGTTTTCATGTACTACTTTTGCAATCTCAGTTACACCTTTGCCTTCCATCATAACACCCATTAGTTTTTCGTGTAAGTGCTCTATTCTCTCAAGTAAAGAGGCTTGTTTATTGAATACTTCCTTAAAGGTAGACATCATAATATCAGATAAGGGAATTGAATGATGGATATCAATAATAGGAAGATTAAGCTGATTGGCTAATATAATAATCTCAGATGATAATTCTTCTAAATAAGGATTGATCTTAATACCTATGCCAGCCAATTTCTTATTGTGGCAAATATTTAATAATTCCTTTTGAACTTCAATATTATTATCCTTTTCAAAAAAGTAGGCTGTGGTTAATAGGAGTTCACCCTCATGTACCCAGTCCATTATTTCTGGGTCTGCCATTATATTAACTCTGGATATAGTATTTCGTATGCCTTTAAAGCCCGCTACTAATTTGCAACCCTTCATGGTTTCTAACTTTAACATATCTTCTACTGTTATACCATTTTGCCTAGACAATATTTCACCCCTTTACATATTTCTAATTAAACTTAGATTTTTGAGGTTCTTCTATCTTATGACCATTAACATATCTTTCTAAAATATTTCTATCATCACCAATATATATATACTTTTGTAGTCTTTCATTTAGACTTAAGTCACTTCCAAATATCAATGACCTATCATCTATTATTAAGGCATCAAATTCATATCCTTCTTCAAAGCTACCTACTTTTCCAAAGAGGCTACCTCCACCTTTAGTGGCTAAATAGAAAGCTTCAGATAATGTTAATGGGGCTAGCTTTTTATCACTATCTAACCATACCATTTTTGACATTCTAATTGCAGCACTTATTACAGAGGTCATATTTAGACTATGGCCGCCAGATATATCACTGCCTAAGCCTACAGGTATATTTAGGTCAAGATATTCCCTAGTTTTCATCATACCACTAGATAGGTTAAGATTTGAGTATGGACAATGGGCTACATAAACTTGCTTGTCTGCCATTAGTTCCATTTCGTCCTTGTTGTTATATACACAATGACCCATTATAGTTGTTGTTTGTCCAAACAAGCCAAATTCATCATATACTGATGAATAATTCTTAGAGTCTGGGAATAATTCACCAACCCAGGTGACCTCAGAAGTATTTTCATTTAAATGAGATTGTACTGGTATATTATACTTCTTGGCTAAGTCTCCTAATCCTTTCATTAAGTCTGCTGAACAAGTAGGAACAAATCTAGGTGTTATTATGGGTTTAACTAAATTGGATTTATCTTTATATTTCAAAATTAATTCTTCTGTAGCTGCAATGGATTCCTTTGTATTTTCAGTTAAATAAGGTGCGGTGTTCTTATCCATATTCACTTTTCCTACATAGGCTCCTAGACCAGATTGGATAAACATATCCATTAATAGCCCTGTGCTTTCTTTAAAGATGCTTGAATAGACAACAGATCTAGTAGTACCAAATCTCCATAGGTCGTGTAATAGATTTGAAAATACTACTTTTGAATATTCTAATTCTTTAAACTTTCCCTCTTCTGGGAATGTATAATTATTTAACCATGGAATCAGTTCATCGTCCATGCCTAAACCTCTATTGGAATATTGAGGTGCATGAAGATGTATATCTACAAAACCTGGTATAATTAAACTATCCCCAAAATCCTTAACTGTAACCTTTTTGTAACTATTATCTAAATCCTTGGATATTTTTACTACCTTACCATCTTCTACCATTATATATGAATTCTCATGTATTTCAAAACTATCTTTTGTAGGTGTAAATATTATATTGCCCTTAAATGCTTGTTTACTCAATTATACCACTCCTTAAATAGTTCATATTGAAATTTTATAATCTATAATTATTATGTATTTTTAGCCCATACTACCATTATATTATATTCTATCCTATAAACCTATATATAAATCCTACAAACTTCCAGAATATAGTTAATGCATATATTGTTTTTATCACTACAAAATAAGTATATTCTGGAATATATATGAAAGTTCTCCATCTATTGTAGCTTTATTTGGGAGGACAAGTAGTCTATAATTTTGTTTATTAACTTGAAGGGGGGGTTGGGGACAAGAATTACTAATCTAAATTTCAAGGAGGAATAAAATGTTTAAAGCAAATAAAAAAATGACAATATTAATGGTGGTAGTTTTAATGTTAGTTTCTACTACATCATTTGGTGAAGTTTATAATCTACAATATGGGGATTATAGCTCAGGCTACAATAGAACAAACAACTATGTAATTAATTATAGGTACACTACACCTAATTGGAATAACTACTATAGTTATAACTGGGGAGTAGTTGTAACTCCAATAGTACCCTCAGTGCCAACGAGACCTGTAACTCCACCTGTAGTTGAGCAACCTGTTACTCCACCTGTAGTTGAAAAACCAGTTACACCACCAGTAGTTGAAAAGCCAGTTACGCCTACACCACCGGTTGAAAATGTAAGCGGATTATCAGCTATGGAAATGGAAGTTGTTAGACTAGTAAACATAGAAAGACAAAAAGCTGGATTATCAAATTTCAAAGCTAGTAGCGAATTATCTAATGTAGCTAGAATGAAGTCTATGGATATGGCAACAAATAACTACTTTAGCCATACTTCACCAACATATGGTAGTCCTTTTGAAATGATGAAATCTTTCGGAATTTCTTATAGAACTGCTGGAGAAAATATAGCTAAAGGTTATCATTCAGCTCAATCTGTTGTTACTGGTTGGATGAACTCACAAGGACATAGAGCAAATATTTTGAATCCTAGTTTTAATACCATAGGCGTAGGAGCTTATAGTGGTAACGGATCTACTTATTGGACTCAAATGTTTACAAATTAATTTGACGCCCTAAACATATTTAGTGCAATAAACAAGAAAATATGATATAATAAAATTTAGGACTTCCACTAGGAAGTCCTAAATTTTATTGTCAGGAGCGGTAATATGGATCAACAAAATGATAGAGCAAAAATATTAGGAGAAGGTTCAGTAGGAAAACTCCTCTTAAGTTTTTCAATACCAGCAATTATTGGCATGTTAGTTAATGCTTTATATAATGTAGTGGATAGAATATTTATTGGTAGAGGGGTCAGCGGTACTGCCATAGGAGCATTATATGTGGGTATGCCAATTTCCCTTATATTAATGGCCTTCTCCATGCTAATAGGTATCGGTGGTAATACCCTAGTATCTATAAGACTTGGCCAAAACAGAAAAGAAGATGCTGATAGAATAGCAGGTAACGCAGTAGTATTACTTGCAATAATTTCCTTAGTTATAGCAACTTTGGGCCTTATATTTTTAGAGCCTTTACTAATAAAATTGGGAGCCAGCGAATCTAATTTAAAGTATGCAATGGATTATTTGAGAATAATATTAATTGGTGCCCCATTTCAAGCAGTAGGCTTTGGAATGAACAACTTTATACGTGGTGAGGGTAATCCTAAAATAGCCATGATGACCATGCTAATTGGTGCAATTTTAAACACAGCCTTAGACCCATTATTTATATTTGTCTTTAATATGGGAGTACAAGGTGCTGCATTAGCTACAATAATTTCACAGTTAGTATCTGCTATTTGGGTTATGAGTTACTTTATTGGCGGAAGAAGTATGCTAACAATTAAGAAAGAATACCTAAAATTAAAATGGCCAATTTTTAAAGAAATAGTATCTATAGGATTCTCTCCATTTTCTATGCAATTAGCAGCTTCTATGGTTACTATATTATTAAACACTAATCTTCAAAAACATGGTGGAGACTTAGCCACATCTAGTATGGGGGTTATACAAAGCGTGGCTATGATGGTTCTAATGCCTATGTTTGGAATCAACCAGGGTGCTCAACCTATAATAGGATTTAACTATGGTGCGAAGAAATATGATAGAGTAAAACGAACCTTAGGCTTTGCCATTATAGGAGCTACTAGCTTTGGATTAATTGGTTTCTTAGCAACACAGCTTTTTCCAACAAAGATTATAGAATTATTCATAAGTGACAAAGCTGATTTAAGTGAAATACTAGGAATTGCAGTTCCAGGTATTAGAACCTATTTAATGATGTTACCTATAATAGGCTTTCAAGTAGCTTCAGCATCATTTTTCCAAGCTATAGGAAAGCCAAAACACTCTGCATTCCTTAGCCTTTCAAGACAGGTAATAGTATTGATACCTATCCTTATAATATTACCAAAAATATATGGCTTAAGAGGTATATGGATGGCTGGCCCTATAGCTGATGGGATTTCCTCCATATTAACAGCAATACTACTATTTAATTTTTTAAAGGAAGTTAGAAATATTCAATCACAGGAAAAACTTAATAATATAATTGAAGAAAATTAAAGGACCTATTTTAGGTCCTTTATTATTTTTATAAAATTTTTCATCATCTTTGCAGTATATCCCCAAATAATATAATCATTATATTCATAAAAACAAACTTTATTTACTACTTTTCTAAAATTATAATCCTTTCCATTGGGAATTAAATTATAGGGAAATTCAGCATTATATTTGGTCTCCAAATTCAAATTATACTCTTTAGGCTCAGTTTCTAAGAAGTAATCTAATGGAACTGTGAATATGTGGTCAACTTCTTCAGGATTAGGTTGGATCTTATCCACATTTACTCCAGATAATAGACCTACAAAACAACGAATAGTTATATTGGATACTAAATAATCTAATTGTCCTAAGACTTCAATATTGGTTTGGTTTATAGATAATTCTTCCATAGTCTCTCTAACAGCTGCATCTTTAAAGGACTCCCCCTCTTCTACTTTACCTCCAGGAAAAGATATTTCTCCTGGCTGTGTATTTAGATTCATAGACCTTAATTCGAATATAATATTCCATTGGCCATTTATATTTATCAGTGGTATTAAAACTGAATACTCTTGAAAGCTATCCAATGGCTTAGGAATTCTATCTTTTACTTTTTCAATAATTGTATTTATGTCCAGATTTATCACCGTCCTAGCAAAAACTACAATTCTTTCTCACAAAATATAATATCTGTAATTTTCAGTAATACTTCTTCTTTGTGAAATAAAGTAGCAATATCAACTTTTTCAATAATCTTATCGATAGTAGATAAGTCTTCATAATCCTTTTTATCCTTTGAAACCTTTTCACATTTAACTAAATCCAGTAGCTCTTTAAACTTATAAATTTTGAATCTTTCTATTTTTGCTTGGTCTGCCTTCTTTTCTAATAGGGCTATAATAAAATCCTCATATGAAAATTCCCTAGGCAAACCTAAAATAGAGCTTAATTTAGGAATTATATACTCAAATAGTGCTCTTCTATAGGGTATGTCAGGTGTTTTTACTAATTCTTTGATTTGTTCAACTTGAGACTTATCTAAACTTAAAAGCAAATCAAAGTAGTACTCCACAGGCTCATCAACTTCTATATAATACTTAAAGCCCTTAAGGCCTCTAAAGGCCTTTAGACCATCATAATATCCTAGCTCAATATTACTTTTAGCCTGGTCAGCATCCAGGAAAAGAGTTCTCCCAATATCCTCTGTGGGGGAAATTACTATTGCATTTACCTGATCAAAATCTACTTTTCGGGTTAAGCCTCTTGCATGAGTTCTAACAATTATAAGATCTTTATAGCCTTTTCTTGTTAGCATTCGAAAGGGTAAATTGTCATAAAACCCACCATCTAAATATCTTTTGCCACCTAATTTTTCTGTTTTAAAAACAGGTAAGTAAGCAGATGCCAGCAGATAATCTTTTAATTCACCTACTGGAATATCTTCTTTAAATATTTCAATTGACTTGAAATCCGTAAGGTTAACTGTAACAATACCAAAATCTAAATGGGACTTTCTTATTTTGTCTTCATCTATATAAAGATCTAAATGTTCTTTAAAAGGAGTAATATCAAAACCCCTATCAGATATAATAGTTTTTATATTGCTAGCTAAAAAAGATAAGTCTTTTTTATCAAATTTTAAATCCTTAAATCTTTCTATATCATATTCACTGCTATCAATTAACATAGAATAACTAAGATTATTCCATAACTCATAACACTTTTCATAGTCCCCTTGTATTATCATAGCACCATTTAGAGCACCTATAGAAGTTCCTGTAATTCCACTTATTTCAATACCTTCTTCTAAAATAGCCTTATATACTCCTATGTGATAAGATCCCCTGGCCCCTCCACCTTCTAAGACTAATCCATACATATTAACACCTCAATGTTTTTTAATATTAAAACCATAATAAGTATATACTCACTATGGTTATAATAATTCCTATAATAATATTCTTTCTAAGTAGTTGATATTACTTTTCTAATACTGATGTACAATGTGGGCATCTTTTAGCCTGAATTGGTATTTCAGTAAAACAAAATTCACATTTCTTTGTAGTTACTTCTTCTACTACTTCTTGCTTTTTACTTAATTTGCTTAATTGTCTAATTGCTATAAATATAGAAAAAGTTATAATTAAGAATTCTATTATGGTGTTAATAAACAAACCATAATTAATTGTAGCAGCTCCAGCTTCTTGGGCTAAGACCAAGGTATCATATTTTATCCCATCCAAACTATAAAACAAATTTGTAAAATCAACATTGCCTATCATCTTGCCAATTACAGGCATTATCATATCATTTACCAAAGAGCTTACTATCTTTCCAAATGCTCCCCCAATAATAACCCCTATTGCCAAATCCATTACATTACCCTTAATTGCAAATTTCTTAAAATCATCTAGCATATGTCTACCCCCTTATTCTAATCTTATTATACCCTTTATTTTTAGAGTATAAACACAATGGAGTTGCTTATTAGATTTCATCAAGGTTAAAGGAAATTTCTATCCTATCTACAGTTGGCCTTAGTTGGGTTAACTTTACACCGGCTGAAATTAACATTCTTTTTGAAGCTTGAACTATAGGTGTATCTGCATATTTGTCACTAAGGTATACTATTTCTTTGATTCCAGATTGAATTATGGCCTTGGCACATTCATTGCATGGAAATAAGGCAACAAAGATCCTTGCTCCTTCAAGTGATACCCCTCTATTGTTAAGTATTGCATTAAGTTCTGCATGAACTACATAAGGATATTTGGTCTCAAGAAAGTCTCCTTCTCTATGCCAAGGGTACTCATCATCAGAACAACCAAAAGCAAAGCCATTATATCCTACTGAAAGAACTCTGTTATTAGAACTTACAATACAAGCCCCAACTTGAGTACCTGGGTCCTTACTTCTTTTTGCAGATAAAAGCGCAAGTCCCATAAAATATTCATCCCATGATATATAATCCTGTTTTTTCAAACCATCCACCCCTTTATAATTTTTATGTCATTTTAAACCGGAGATCCTTCGCTAGTAATGTTAATACTGTCCGTCTCAGGATGACAATACCGTACATCATCGTCATTATGAGCACAGCCTAAGAATCTACTCTTTTGACCTTATCTTTTTAGCAATTAGCTATTAGTTATTAGTTGTTCACTATTTTTACAGCGCTTCTTTTGCCAACTTATCCGCTAATTCATTATATTCTACCCCACTATGGGCTCTTACTTTAATAAATACTACTTTTAACCTATCCTTTATAGAATCATAATAGGCTTTATAATCAATTGTACCTTGTTTATTGGTTTTCCAATTACCTTTTGCCCACTGCTCAATTCCTTCATAGTCAAAATAAAGGTATAGTAAGTCCTTGCCTTTTTCTAAGGCTATTTCCATGGCTACCATGGCACCTTTTATTTCTCCTGATACATTTCTCATTTGCACTAGTTCTTTATCCTTTTCACGGCCATTATAGGTCTCTATTCCCCTATTGGTGATTATAACTGCACCATAACTATAAGTCCATGTCTCAAGACAAAAACTCCCATCTACATAGGCCATCATTTCATTTTCTTTTAAATTATCTTCTGTAGTTCTTTGATAATCTCCACTATCCTGGATAAAATCTAGAGCCTCTTTTTGACTAGGGAACTTTTTATATTTGGCACCTTTGTAACCATCTACTTCAGCCTTACATTCAGCCCAAGTCTCATATATTCCTGGATTCTTTCCAACCTTTACCGCATAATAAAACCTTGCCATTTAAACACCTCAAATCTATAATAATATTATTATATCACAAATGACTGATGATTAACCCTTTAATTTAGGGTATAATAGTAGGTGAAGAACTTAATAGGAGGTAAAATATGGATATCAATTTAATAGGTGTGCCACTTAAGTACGGTAGTGGAAAAAATGGAGCACAGCAGGGACCTGATAAATTACGTGAATATAATATTGTTAATGTATTAAAAGAAAATGGAAATAAAGTATATGATTTGGGCGATATATATGTACCCACTTATTCTGAAGAAGATAAGTTTAAATGGCATAATAAAATGAAGTTTCTAGAGCCTGTTTTAGATATTAACTCCAATTTAGCTCAAATGGTTTATTGTTCTTTAAAGGCTAATAGTTTTCCCTTAGTTATAGGTGGAGATCACTCTCTAGGACTGGGAAGTATAGCTGGTAGCAGTAAATTTTTCAAGGAAATTGCAGTAATTTGGGTTGATGCACATGGAGATATTAACAATTCAGATACATCACCTTCCGGAAATATACATGGAATGCCTTTGGCTGCTTCAATGGGTATAGGTGATAGTAGTCTTACTGACTTATATCACAATGGTCAAAAGGTTAAGCCTGAAAATGTTTATATTTTAGGAGCAAGAGATTTGGATCCTGGTGAGATTGATTTGGCAGAAGAATTGAAGTTAAACTTATATACTATGGAAACAGTTAGAGATAGAGGGTTGGAAGTCCTGTTAAAAGAAATAATAGAGAAAGTTAAATCCTCGAATGTAGATGGAGTACATTTATCATTTGATATAGATGCATTGGATAGTGCCTTGGTACCCGGTACTGGAACTAGAGTAGCAGAAGGCTTTACTCTAGATGAAGGAAAGCTAATATTAAAAGAAATTCTTTCAACAGGTTTTATAAATTCTATGGATTTTGTGGAATTAAATCCTATCCTAGACGATGAAAATGAATCTACAGCAAAAGTGTGTTTAGAGTTAATCCAAGATTTTTCTAAATACTTAAAAAAATAATGCAACCACTTGGTTGCACTATAGGAACTTTCCAATTCTGTTTATAGGAATTGGAAAGTTTTCTTTAATTATAGGATAATAATCTGGATCTATTGCAATAATTGCACAGGTTCCAGGACCTGCAGATTTATGAATATCAATTAAGAATTCTTCTTCTAATATAAAGTCTAAGTCACCGGTTCTAGCCATTTCACCTAATTCATACAATATTCCCTTTGACCCAACTGGTAATATCTCATTTATATTCCTATCTTCCACTAGTTTCATTAATAATTCTATAGATAATATTTCCTTACCACCATCAGCAATTAC
>CAZAGS010000047.1:2047-11105 GCA_964484955.1 uncultured Tissierellaceae bacterium | reverse complement strand
TGACATCAGTTGGAGCATTAGTTATATATGATGCACTAAACTTAAGTAAAATGGCAGACTTATCTGCTGGTCTTACAAATGAAGCATTAAATGGAATTGTTGATGCTTATGATCACAAAGTTCATGCAGTTAGAAAACAAAATGGTCAAATAAATACAGCTAAAAATCTATTAACTATATTAGAAGGTAGTAAAAACACAACTAGACAAGGGGAAATACGAGTTCAAGATGCTTACTCACTAAGATGTACACCTCAAGTTCATGGAGCAAGTAAAGATTGCCTTGAATATGTAAGAGAAAAAGTTGAAATTGAAATGAATGCAGCTACAGATAATCCACTTATCTTTGTTGATGAAGAAGAAGTAATATCAGGTGGTAACTTCCATGGCCAACCAATGTCAATTTCATTTGACTTTATGAAATTAGGTATTGCTGAATTGGCAAACATCTCAGAAAGAAGATTAGAAAGACTAGTAAACCCAGCACTTAGTGAAGGACTTCCAGCATTCTTAGTTGAAGAAGGTGGAATAAACTCAGGATTTATGATAGTTCAATATGCAGCAGCAGCACTAGTTTCAGAAAACAAAACATTAGCTCATCCAGCAAGTGTGGATTCTATACCTTCTTCAGCTAACCAAGAAGACCATGTATCCATGGGAACTATAGCAGCTAGACATGCAAGAGAAATACTATTAAACTCTAGAAGAGTAATAGCTATGGAAATACTTGCAGCCTGCCAAGCCATAGATCTAAGAGGAGACAAAGGTTTAGGAAAAGCTACTAAAGAAGTATATAACATTATAAGAAGCGAAATACCAATGTTAAAAGAAGATAGAATAATGAATGTAGATATAGATAAAGTAGATGAAATCATGAGAAGTGAGAGCTTGATAATAGCAGCAGAAAAGGCAATAGGAAAAATATTATAAATAGCAATAAAAGAGGATGATTTGATGAAAGCAACATTAGTAATAAAAAATATCGATAATTTAATAACACTTCAAGGGGAAAACAGAGCTAGAAGGGGAGAAGAATTAAAAGATATAGGATTAATAAATGACGGAATTCTAGCTGTAAGAGATGATGAAATAATCTACGTAGGTAAAGGTCAACTTCCTGATAATATTGAAATAGATGATAATACTCTTATATTAGATGGTAAAGGAAAGACCATAACACCTGGCTTAATAGATTCCCATACTCATTTAGTACATGGTGGGTCTAGAGAAAATGAATTGGATATGAAACTTCATGGAGTTCCATATTTAGATATCTTAGCTGCTGGTGGAGGAATTCATAGCACTATGAAAGCAACTCAAGAAGCCAGCTTTGATGACTTATATGAACAAGCAAAGAAAAGCCTGAATATTATGATGAGCTTTGGTGTGACTACAGTAGAAGGAAAATCTGGATATGGGATAGAAGATTTTGAAACCGAAATAAGACAATTAGAAGTTGCCCATAAATTAAACGAAGACCATCCAGTAGATGTAATATCAACTTTTATGGGAGCCCATTCTATACCAAAGACCTATGAAGATGATCCTGAGAAATTTGTTGAGATAATTATTAATGAAATGCTTCCAGTAGTGGAAGAAAGAAAACTTGCAGAATTTTGCGATGTTTTTTGTGAAGAAGGAGTATTTTCTGTAGATCAAACTAGAAGAATACTCTTAGCAGCAAGAGAACACAAGATGAAACTTAAGATTCATGCAGATGAAATAGTTACCTTAGGTGGGGCAGAATTAGCAGCTGAAATAGGTTGTGTATCTGCAGACCATTTACTTGCAGCTAGCGATAAAGGTTTAGAAGCACTAGCTAATTCAGATACTATTGCAACTCTATTACCAGGTACTGCTTTTAATCTAGATGCTGAGTTTGCCAATGCTAGAAAGATGATAGATATGGGAGTGGCTGTAGCAATATCTACAGATTATAACCCAGGATCTTGTCCAACAGAAAACATTCAATTCATAATGACCCTATCTTCACTTAAAATGAAAATGACTCCAGAAGAAGTAATCACAGGAGTAACTATAAATGGAGCCGCAGCACTGAGTATAGAAGATAAAGTAGGAAGCTTACAGGTAGGTAAAAAAGCTGATATAGCTATATTTGATGCTCCAAATTTACCATATATTATCTATCATTTTGGAATAAACCATATAGATAAAGTAATTAAAAATGGTAAAGTAATATTTGAAAAACAAGAAATATCATATTAATAAAAAGAAGACATTTTTGGAATTCCAAAAATGTCTTCTTTTAAATTAATAATCCCCTGATGAATGGAGCATATTAACATTGCCATCTGTATTAAAAGGTATGGTTTCTAAAAACATATCATCACTGCTAGAGTACAAGTAAGATTTTAAGGTTAAATTAGCAGTGCCTGAAGATAGAGTAGTTATATAGAAATTTTGATCTATTGTATATACATAAGAATTTATAACTCCTAATTGCACATAATCATCAAATAAAACATAATCCTTATCTCCACCGTGAACTACAAATAACCATCTTTGTCCATCATCCCACATTATTTCTCCGTTTTCAGCTCTTTCCGCAGCAGTATACATATTTATTTTTTCCATAATATTATCACCATTAAAATCGAATTCATATTCATCTAATAGGGTAAGACCTTCTACAGAAACTTTATCTACTGGAGAAATTTCATTTGTTATAGGCTCGTTGCCCTGTCCCATGGAATTAATAACTGGACCCTTAATGGTATCATTTTTGCTAAGAGATTTTAATATATTTTCACTATTGTAAGTGTAAATATAAAACTCATTCTCTTCTATACTGTCATAAACATCTTTGTCCCTAACCTCTAAACTTATGGTGCTACCATTATTACCGATTTCAAAAAGGTTTTTATCATTTTCAACCTTTTTCATTACTGTAAATCCAGCATTTTGTAATAAGATTTCGTCAGCTACTGGCTCACTAGTTTTAGGTGTACATGCTGACAACAAACTAATTGTTAGTACTATTATTAATATCAAGCCTATATTTCTATTTTTAAATTTCATGATATCACCGTCCTTAACTATAATATACCACAAAAGTCATATTAAAAATCCTATTTAAATAATTTGTAATAATAACTTAATTTTGACCTAGGTCAAAGTAATAAATAAAAATTCATAGTATAATAGATATACAATAAAGGATTAGGGACAAAATAAATATTATATGCCAATTTGGGTATATATAAATAGGGCCTATAAAAACAATTTAAGGAGGAGTATATTATGATGAAAAAGACATATCAATTGGACACATTAACTTGTCCATCATGTACAGCTAAGATCGAGGGAATGTTAAAAAAGACAAAAGGTGTAAAAGAATCAGAAGTATTATTCAACTCATCTAGAGTAAAAGTAACATTTGATGAAGATATATTAAGTTCAGAAACTATAAAAGAAAATATAGATAAATTAGGTTTTGACGTATTAAGTGAGAAGTAAGGGGAGAACATTATGGATTGTAATTGCTTTGCAAGCAGTGGTAGGAATTGTATAGAGATAGTACCCATATTTTCTAATTTAACTAATGAAGAAATGTTAGAAATTGCATCCATTACAACAGATAGGACCTTTGAAAAAGGTGAAATGATTTATATGGCTGGTGATAGCAGCGATACCTTATATGTAATCCATAGTGGTAAAGTTAAAATTACCAGGTTTACTGAATCGGGAAAAGAACAGGTTATTAGAGTTTTAGGTCCTGGTGAATTCATGGGTGAACTATCTTTATTTTCTTCTAATCCAATGATGGATAATGGTGAAGCAATTGAAAAGGTAACTATGTGCTTGATTGCAGGAGATAAATTAAAAGCTCTTATGAAGGTATATCCTAGTATTACATTTAAAGTAATGGAAGAATTAAGTACCAGGCTTGAAAAGGCGGAAAATACAATAGAAAATATTAGTCTTCACTCAGTTGAAAGAAGGATAGCTCAAAGTATATTGCTTTTATCAGAAGAGGGCAAGAAATTGAAGCTAAATATGAGCAAAGGAGACTGGGCCTCACAATTGGGCATGAGTCAAGAAACCTTAAGTAGAAAGTTATCTGCCTTCCAAGAACTGGGAATAATAAAATTAATAGGACATAGAGGTATTGAGATAATTAAAAGAGAAGTACTAGAAGGAATAGAATAGAAGAGCAGCGGGCCAGCAAAGCTAGCCCGTTTTTTTAATTATATTTATTTTCCAGTTCAGCAACTAATTCTAAATATTTATCTTGAAGTCCTTCCTCTGTTGCCTTTTCTTCAACCTTATTACACTCTTCTTCAACAAAATTTTTATTTTCATCATCTAACATTCTTTCCGCTAATTTATACAAGGCAGTATTTTCTTTTTCAATATGTCTATCTAATAAATCCGTATATCCTATAGCATTGCCTATAATATCTAAGCGAGCTTCATCTTCTCCAGCTTCATATCTTTCCAATGCCTTTTCTAAACTTGCCATATAAAGTCTGCCTAAGTCATGTTCTATATACATTCCTGTAATAGCACCAGATTTAGCAACATTTTCTAGGGAACGGTTCATGGTTTCAAATAATACATCTTCTTCCTTGCCATGATGGTGTTTGTCTGCGTATGTTCTAATAAAATCAATAATTTTCGGAAAGTCTTCTAAGTCGTATTCATCATTTGTCATAACCCTATAGCAAACATTTCTTACGACTTTTAACATTCTTCTAATATTAGTATGTTCATCAACCATTATTCTTATAGATTCCAAAATCTCAGCTCCTTTTTTTATTTACAGATTATATTTACCCAAAAGTTGAGTATACTAACAATATTATATAAATACAAAATATTGGATAATACTATGAAACTATGGGTATAAATGATATGATGTATATTATGTATAACTATTAGAGGAGGTTGGATTATGAGTTTTAAAATGACTGATAAGGTAACGTGGGTAGGTAAAATTGACTGGGAGCTTACAAGCTTTCATGGGGATGAATACTCTACAGATAGAGGATCATCTTATAACTCTTATTTAGTAAGAGATGAAAAGACAGTACTTATAGATACAGTTTGGGAACCATTTGCTGAAGAGTTTATTGAGAACTTAAAGAAGGAAATCGACCTAAAGGACATAGACTATATTATAGCTCAACATAGTGAAATAGACCACAGTGGTGCACTTCCATTATTAATGAAAGAAATACCAGGAACTCCTATTTATTGTACAGCAAATGGAGCTAAAATCCTTAAGGGACATTTCCATGAAGACTGGAACTTTGTAGAAGTAAAAACTGGAGATACATTAAACATTGGTGAAAGTACATTTACATTTGTTGAAGCTAGAATGTTACACTGGCCAGATAGTATGATGAGCTATTTAGATGGAGAAGCAATATTATTTAGTAATGATGCTTTTGGTCAACATTACGCATCAGATTTAATGTATAACGACTTAGTGGACCAGGGAGAACTATTCCAAGAAGCTATTAAATATTATGCCAATATATTAACCCCATTTAGTGCATTAGTTAAAATGAAAATAGAAGAAGTACTAAGCTTTGAGTTGCCTCTAAATATGATAGCTACAAGCCACGGTGTTATTTGGAGAGATAATCCAGCACAAATAGTATTAAAATATATGGAATGGGCGCAAGCTTACCAAGAGAACCAAGTTACAATAGTATATGATACTATGTGGAATGCAACTAGAAAGATGGCAGAGGCCATTGCTGAAGGAATAAGATCAGTAGACAGTAGTGTAACGGTTAAATTGTTTAATGCATCTAAAACTGATAAGAATGATGTTATAACTGAACTATTTAAGGCCAAGGCATTCTTATTTGGATCATCCACAGTAAACAAAGGTATAATGCATGCTACAGGTGGATTGTTAGAAATGATTAAAGGAATCGGATTTAAAAATAAAAAAGTTGCAGCATTTGGTTCATATGGTTGGTCAGGAGAGCATCTTGCAGTATTGGAAGCTTCTTTAAGAGAAACAAAACTTGAACTAATAGAACCAGGTATAAGAGTACTTTGGAATCCAGATGAAGAAGGATTAAAAGAATGCTTCGAATTTGGAAAATCATTTGCAGAAAAACTATAAAAAGCAAAAAAAAGAAGAAGGATAGAATTTTCTATCCTTCTTCTTTTTTTTGCTTTTTTCATTTATAATAGTATTAGTATTGTGAAAAGAGGGATAAAATGACCAATCATGAATTTTCTAATTATATAAGTAGTTTAATTATTAAGTCTATGCTATACGAAGTATCTACAACCCCTAAACCAGGACTTGTAGACAGAGCAAATCCAGGAGCACATAAAGATATGGACTTTTTTACATTTATAGATAGTTCAGTAGTTTTTTACGATTATTTTTATAATTGTGTAAAGACTGGATTGGATTTTCAGGCTAAGGACTTTACTGACCTATTGATTCAAATAAGACCAATTGGTATAAAAGCTGAAGAGCAAATGTTCCTTGCCACTAATAATATTAACACCCACAAGGGCTTGGTGTTTTCTTTTGGCATAATTGCAGCAGCCCTAGGAAGCCTTTATAGAGAAAATAAGAATATATATTTTTCACCCTTAGAGATCTCGGATAGAGTAAAACTTATTAGCAGAGGAATAACAGTAGAACTAACAGACCCAGATATTAACAAGAATATTACTTATGGGGAAAAACTATACAATAAGTATAAAACAACTTGTATTAGAGGAGAAGTTGAATCTGGTTTTAAAACAGTTATAGAACATTCCTTACCTGTTTTAGAAAAGCTAATTGAAGAAAGAGTACATCATATTAATGATATATGCGTTCAGGTACTATTGCATTTAATAGTAAATACAGTAGATTGCAATATTTTAGGAAGGCATAATAAGAAGAAGTTAAAATATGCTCAATTATCTGCAAAGAATATTTTAAAAGATGGGGGATATTTATCAGTAGTAGGAAAAAGAGATATTGTTGATATGGACCGTGATTTTATTAAAAATAATATTAGTCCAGGTGGGGCTGCAGACTTGTTAGCAATAACTTTAATGTTCTATTTTTTAGAAAATGGAGACAAGGGACTAAATAAACTATAAGGATGTCATAAGATGGAGATTGTTATTGGATTTATATTATCATTTTTATTACTTTTAACAGGTGTACTTAAAGGGATATTCATAGGATATCCCCTAATGTTAAGCTTTTTAGTGTTTTCTTTAATATATTTAAGACAAGGATATAAAATAAGGGATTTAATTAAGGTATCTTGGAATGGTGGTAAACGCTCTTTTGTAGTATTAAGGATATTTGTATTAATCGGGCTAATTACTGCTAGCTGGTTAATTTCTGGTACTATACCAGGAATTGTATATTATAGTCTAAAAGTAATGAATCCAAAATATTACATAGTTTTTGCATTTTTAACAAGTTCTTTAGTGTCATATATGTTAGGAACCTCCACTGGAACAGCCTCTACCATAGGTATAGTATTGATTATTATGGCTAAGGGTGGAGGTATAAATCTTAATCTAGCTGGCGGAGCTATATTATCCGGATGTTATGTAGGAGATAGAATGAGCCCTATGTCATCTTGTGCTAATTTAGTTTCTAACCTTACAGGGGTAGACATATACCCTATGCTAAAAAACTTTAGAAAGACCACATACGTGCCTTTAATTATAGTTACAACTATATATTTTTTGTTTTCTTTTTCTAATCCATTGGATATGACAGGAAGTAATATTTTAAATGAGATAAAGGACAATTTTTATATAAATTTTATAATACTAATTCCTGCATTAATAATGCTAGTACTTTCTGCATTACAAGTAAATGTTAAAAAGGCAATGATATTTTCTATATTAAGTGGGATTGTAATAGCTATATTCATTCAAGGCCAAACACTGTTAGAAATTATTAAAGTTTTATTATTAGGATATAAATTAGAACCTGGCAATCCTTTAGTATCTATATTAAAAGGTGGTGGGTTATTTGCTATGCTAAAGCCTAGTATTGTAATATTTGTAAGTTGTTCTATGGCAGGTGTTTTAGAAGGATTAAGTATTTTTCAAGAAATAAGCAAACTATTTTATAATATAAAAGATAGAAAAACTTTGTTCTTAAGTACAGCTCTAGTTTCTATCTTTACAGGCGCCTTTGGGGGAAACCAATCTATAGCCTTAGTAATGACAAATGCAATTATGAACAAAGTCTATAATCACTTGAAAGTAGATAATTTAAACTTAGCAACTGATATGTCCAACACTGCAGTATTATTCTCCCCTATGATTCCTTGGAATATTGCAAATTTACTTATTTCTACTATTATAGGGGTGAGTCCAGTAAAGATAGTTCCTTTTGCATTTTATTTATATATTCCTTTTATAGTAAACTATATTAATTACCTTAGAACCAGTAACTCTTAAGCTTATTCTTGCATAATATATAATGCAAAGAATAATGAAAGAAAGGTGGTTCAATATGTACGAAAAACATGAAGTCCAAAGTAAGTGTCCAAAGGGAAGCTTTGAGTATACTATGAAATCTGGAGATACACTTTACAAATTAGCTTCCACATATAAAACGACAGTAGCAGCAATTATGGATTTAAACCCTGGAATTAATCCTAATAATTTACAAGTTGGTCAAATGATTTGTATACCATCAGAAGGTTCAACTACACCACCACCAAAATGTCCAGTAGGATCATTTGCTTACACAATAAAGTCAGGAGATACACTATACAAATTAGCCCAAACTTATAACACCACAGTAGCAGCAATAATAGCACTAAACCCAGGAATTAATCCAGATAACTTAAGAGTGGGTCAAGTAATTTGTATACCAAGAGAAACTCCACCACCAACAAAGTGTCCAGTAGGAACATTTTCCTACACAATAAAACCAGGAGATACAGTATACAAATTGGCAATAACCTATAACACCACAGTAGCTGCAATATTGGCAGCAAATCCTGGACTTAATCCAGATAACCTACAAATAGGTCAAGTGATTTGTATACCAATGGCAACTCCTCCACCGCCAAAATGTCCAATAGGAACATTTG
>CAZAGS010000047.1:0-1947 GCA_964484955.1 uncultured Tissierellaceae bacterium | reverse complement strand
ATTTGTATACCAATGGCAACTCCTCCACCGCCAAAATGTCCAATAGGAACATTTGCTTACACTATAAAACCAGGAGATACAATATACAAGTTAGCAATAACCTATAACACTACAGTAGAAGCTATAATAGCTGCAAACCCAGGAATTAATCCTGACAACCTACAAATAGGTCAAGTGATTTGTATACCAATGGGGACACCGCCACCACCTGTTTGTGATGGACAGTTTTACGTTGTAAGACCGGGAGATACTTTTTATAGCATAGCTAATATGTTTGGAATAACTGTTGCCCAACTTATGGCTGCAAACCCAGGAGTAGATCCAAACAATCTACAAATCGGTCAACTAATTTGTATCCCTAAGCAAACTCCACCAGAGCCATGTCCAGGAGGAACAATATATGTAGTAAGAGCAAATGATTCCTTAACTACAATATTGTTAAGATTTAATATATCTTTAATGGATTTAATGGTAGGCAATCCTGACCTATGTGTCGATGATATAAAAGTAGGAGATATATTATGTATACTTCCTCATGAGGATAGAGGATGTCCCTGCTTAGCAGGAAGTAAACCATATACAATAGTTCCAGCGGATGTAACCCCTCCAGGACCTGTTGTAGCAAATTTGGCCATGAAATTTAATGTTCCTGCTTCCTCTATAATGATAGCCAATCCAAATCTGGCACCAGGAGATTTTGTACTAGGCGCAACTGTTTGTATTCCAATGAAATAAAAGTCTAACCCCCAGAAATGGGGGTTTTACATATAATATTGTAATAAAATTGTAACCATAGAATTTTGTTTATATAGTATATTGTGGGTATATGTAATATACAAACAAACATGAAAGAGGGGATAAATGTGAAAAAATTATATATACCTTTACTTGTCTTGACATTAGTGCTTGGACTAACATTATCAGGGTGTAAGAAAAAGGAAGAAGTTGATAGTCCGGTGCTTACTCCACCAGTAGAAAATCCCTCAGTAGATGTGGGACAAGAAGATGAAAATGACTTTATAAAAGAATTTGCAGATATATTAGATAGTGAAAGTCAACCAGATAAAATAATATCCTTTATTGATGATAATTTAGACAAGTTATCTGAACTGCAAGGAGATATTATGATTGATGGTTTGGAAAGGAAATTAGAAAAGAATTTAGACCCACTGATGAATAGGATTTTTGATTTGGATAAAGACAATGAACTAATGGAAATTGGAGGGGAATATTCCCAATTCTTAGAAGAGGATATTAGTAAAATCCAAAATAAAGAATTGAAGGCTGAAGTAGAAAAGGCATATGATAATATGTACAAGCTATTTAATAGTGAAGGTCAATTCTATCCTATTATAGATTACATTAAACTTCAAAAGTACAATGATTATTTAACTGATGAATGGAGAGATTACTTGGCAATAATGGCTGAAGATTCAGAAGACCCACCTTTGACGGATGGAGCTTTAAGAATTAAGTTTGATGAATTGGCAAAAAGACTAATTTTAACTGAAACCTATCTAAATAGTTATGTAGATGGTCAAAGACAAGAAGAAATGTTAGCGGCCTATGAGCATAAGATTACCATATATTTAAAAGGTGCACCAAATACACCAATAGCAGATAGAGAAACAAATATTATAGATGGAGAGGTAGAAGCAAGTTATCAAAAGTATTCAAATGTTGAAAACTATATGACTTCTTATATAGTATATAAATATCTAGATTTTATCAAAGAAAACCACAATATTATAGATGAAAATATATTTAATGAGGCAGATAAATTAATTGCAGAAGTAATGGAAATACTAAGAGAATATAAGTAAAAAAAAGAAGGTTTCTCTGGAAACCTTCTTTATAATGAAGGCTTATTGGGTATAGTTATAATTAATGGGTTTATAATAAAAGAAGGAGGAATTTTTATGAGTGAATTAATAACTAATAGAGAAC
>CAZAGS010000046.1:0-11158 GCA_964484955.1 uncultured Tissierellaceae bacterium | reverse complement strand
CTATTGTTAAGAAATAATTTGCTGTAGTATTGTCTATAAAGTCAAATATATTATCACCAAATATAATAATATGACTTAGTATTCCATTTGAAAGTGTGGCAACTACACCTACTGCTGTAATAGATACAGTAGCTAATACTGTAGCTGCTTTTCTAGCCATCTTCGTAGAATCTACTAGGAAAGCTACTACTACTTCTAGAAGAGAAATAGTACTGGTTAGGGCAGCTAATGCTAATAATAAGAAGAACATCACTCCAAAGAAGTAACCCCCTGCCATTTGAGGGAATATATTTGGTAATGTCATAAATACTAGTCCTGCTCCTGAACCTGGATCTACTCCAAATGCAAATACTGCTGGGAAAATAGCTATTCCTGCTAAAAGCGCAATTATTGTATCTGCTATAGATACTTTAACAGCCATGGCCCCTAAATGCTCTTTATCACTAATATAAGACCCATAGGTTATCATAATACCCATACCCAAGCTTAAAGAGAAGAAGGCATGGCCTAAGGCTCCAAGTATTACTCTTGCATCTATTTTTGAAAAGTCTGGTTGGAATAAGAATTTTAAACCATCCATTGCTCCTGGTAGTCTAAGCGCTTGAAAATCTAATATAAGAATAATGACAAGTAAAAGTGGTACCATTATCTTGGAAAATTTTTCAATTCCCTTTTCAATTCCTGTAGATACTACTAAGGCTGTAACCAACATAAATCCTATTTGATATAGAACTGGTTGTATTGGGTCTGAAATAAATCCAACAAACATATTTGTTATTTCATCACCTGATAATCCTGCAAAACTATTGGTGGCAGCTTTAACTACATAGTTCACTGTCCAACCTGCTACTGAGCTATAAAAAGAAAGTATAAAGAATGCTGCTAATACACCTAGTACTCCAGACAAAAACCAAGGCTTATTTGGAGCAAGTTCCTTGAAGCTTCCAATGGCATCTTTTCTACCTTCACGGCCTATTACAAACTCTCCTAACATTACAGGAAGACCAATAACAGCTACAATGCCTAGATAAATAATCAGGAAGGCTCCACCACCATATTTCCCTGCTATATATGGGAATCTCCATATGTTTCCTAATCCTACAGCTGATCCTACAGCTGCTGCCAATAAACCTAGACTAGAACCAAACCCATCTCTTTTATTCATAACTTGTCGCCCCCTCATTTATTGTATTTCTACTACTATAAACTGTTAAAGCAACTTTGTCAAGAGTTTTCAGAATAATCCATTAAATACTAAGTCTTTGACCATTATCTGGTTTAAAAATCTTTTTAAAGATATCTTCGGCTACCTTATAATGTTCTTCTGTTAATTTCATTGTTTGATTGAAATCCTTATTTCTATATGATTCTAATATCTTTTTATGTGTTTTTATACTATTTTCCTGTATCTTCAATGTACCTACTTCATAAAAACCTCTTACTAACATTTCATGTAAAACATTATATTCCTTAAATAGTTTTTTCAATCTAGAATTATAAGAATAACTTATGAATGTTTTATGAAATTGATAATCATAATCAAAATACTTATCTGAGCCTAAGTTCTTTTCTTGAAGGTTCAAATATTTTTCTAATTCAAGAGCAAGCTTTTCAATGTCTGCTTTTTCTGATGATAATTTTATGCCAGTATTTACTATATAAAGAAGTATTTCATTTACCTCTTGAAAAAATTCGTAGTCAAACTCAACTACTCGTGCACCAGATTTATCAATAGAAGTAATTAATCCATCTTGATTTAGTCGATTAATTGCATCCCTAATAGGAGAAGAGCTAACTTTAAATCTAGTTTGTAAGGACCTATTAACAAGTTTGGATCCAAAGGGAATCTTTCTCTTTAATATTTCCATTTTTAAGATATCATATATTTGATCACTTAATGACTTTTTGTTAATTAAACTCATTTTTATCCCACTTTCTCCCTATATTATGTAAATTAAACAGGTAGAGCTATTAAAGCTCTACCCGATTAAACAATTCTAGTTTAGAATGATATACCTCTAAATAATGCTATAAAAGTTAATATTGTTGCAAAAGGAACATATACATATCTTCCCATATTGTACCATAGGTCTCCTTGTTTGTTTTTAGCTCCCAAGTTAACCTCTGAAAGAAGATCTTCTTTTTTCATTATCCAGAACCATGATACTGCTCCAATTGTAGCTCCTATAGGAATTATATATATAGAAACAAAGTCCATCCAAGGCCCCCAATTATATATAGCTTCCATATTAACTCCTATACCAAAGGTAATAACACCTAATAAAATAAGCATTGGTATACGCTTTAATTTTGGGAATTTGTACATTAAAGATTCTCCAACAACCTCAAACATATTTTGAAGTGAGGAAATTCCACCAAATAATACAGCAGTAAATAAAATTATTGAAAATGCTTGACCAAAAGGAATCCCTTGTAATATCTTTGGTAAGGTTACAAATAACAAGCCAGGTCCTGAATCTACACCTATATTATAGGCAAAACTGGCAGGTATAATAACCAAGGCTGCAACAATAGCTGCAATTGTATCAAATACAGCTGTAAGAGTGGCTCCATTGGGTATATCTTCATCATCTGAAAGATAGGCTCCATATACTATCATTCCACTACCGGTCAAGGAAAGTGAAAAGAATGCCTGACCCATAGCCCAAATCCAAACCATAGGATCTAATAATGCTTCCCATCTTGGGAAAAACATAAACTTGTATCCTTCTACTGCTCCTGGTAGGAAAGCTACTCTTATTGCTAAAATTAAAAATAGGATAAAGAATAGGGGCATCATAATTTTATTACTCTTTTCAATACTACCTGCTCCAAATATTAGTGTAAGTAAGGTAACAACTACCACTACTAAATGAAATGGTATAACAGAAAAGTCTTGAAGCGCAAAACTCTCAAACCAAGGTCCAGGATCTACTGTCATCAGTGAACCTGTAATTGATTGGGTAAGTCCTTTTAAAACATAAGATATAATTACAGCATAACCTATTGCTATACACATTGAACCTATTAGTGGTAACCATCCTACTGCTTTGCCAGCTTTTTCTTTTCCTCCTGATTTCCATGCATTTTCATATGACCCTACTGTACCAGTCTTTGACCTACGTCCTATTGCATATTCTGCAGTAAGTCCTACGTAGGAAAATAACCAAATAAATATAAGATAAGCTATTAAAAATGCTCCACCGCCGTTACTTCCTAATTTGTATGGAAAACCCCATACGTTTGCCATACCTACAGCTGAACCTACACATGCTAAAATAAATCCCCATTTCGAAACAAACTTTTTATTGCCAGTTTTATTAGATTCCATGGTTCCCTCCCAGTTTTAGTTCTTATAATAGGAGTCATTATAAGACTTTTATTTTTAATATAAATGCTTATCTTATAGTTTACACTATGGAGCCCTAAAGCACCATAGTGTAAACTTATAATCTTTATTTATTTGTCTTTATATTCAAATTTTGCTGTAAAGAATCTTAATTGTGCTGGTTCGTATACAAATTTTAAAGGTCTGATATCTTCTTTGTGTTTGTATAGATTGATAACTGAGTTAGCTACTACATCCATGTGTCTGTAAGTGTAAACTCTTCTTGGAATAGTTAATCTAACTGTTTCTAATTTTGGTTTGTGGTTTTCTCCAGTTTTAGCATCTCTACCTGCAGAAATTATTCCTCTTTCCATTGATCTTACACCTGAGTCAATATAAAGTGAAGCTGCTAAGGATTGTGCTGGGAATTCTTCCTGATTTAAATGTGGACAAAATCTTCTAGCATCTAAGAATACTGCATGACCACCTATAGGCTCTACTACTGGAACTCCAGCTTCTAACAATCTTTCTCCAAGGTATCTAACTTGTTTTATTCTGTGTTCAATATACTCGTATTGCATAGCTTCTCTGAATCCGATTGCTATAGCTTGCATATCTCTACCTGTCATACCACCATATGAAGGCATTCCTTCGTAAACTACAACTATTTCTTTGGCTAATCCAAACAATTCATCATCATTGATTGCTAAGAATCCACCAATATTTACAATACCATCTTTTTTACCTGACATTGTAGCTCCATCAGAATAGGAGAACATTTCAAGAACTATTTCTTTTATTGTCTTATCTGCATATCCTTCTTCTTGTTCTTTTATAAAGTATGCATTTTCAACACAACGAGTAGCATCATAGAATACTTTGATTCCATGTTTTGAACATAATTCCTTAACTTCTTTCATATTCTTCATAGATACAGGTTGGCCACCTGCTAAGTTTACAGTAACAGCAAGGCATACATATGCTATATTATCTGCACCTTGTTCATCTATAAGCTTTTGAAGTTTATTTAAGTCTATATCGCCTTTAAAAGGAATATTTAATCCAGCGTCATGAGCTTCATCACGTACAATATCTACGAAAATACCACCATTCTTTTCTTGATGATACCTAGTAGTAGTAAAATACATATTACCTGCTACATATTGTCCTGGTTTTATAGCTATAGATGAAAGTATATTTTCAGCTCCACGACCTTGATGAGTAGGTACCACATGTTTGAATCCAAATAATTCTTTAATAGTTGACTCTAAGTATACCCAGTTTCTACTACCTGCATATGCCTCATCTCCAACCATCATTCCAGCCCATTGCTGATCACTCATTGCATTTGTTCCAGAGTCTGTAAGTAAATCAATATATACGTCTTCTGACAATAAGTTGAATGTATTATATCCTGCTTCAGCCATTGCCTTTTCTCTTTCTTCTCTTGAGATCATCTTTACTACTTCAACACTTTTAATCTTAAAAGGTTCTGCTGGGTACTTGTCTAAATCCATAAAGTCCATTATATATTCCTCCTTTAATTTAAAAACATATGGTGATGCATCACACATCACCCATCGTGATAATTATATAACGTGAATTTGTACAAGTCAATAGGAAAACGATTTTCTAACTGTTAATTTTAAAACAATCCCCGACAAATATTGTCAGGGATTGTGAGTTTAAGTATACTTTTATGGCGGAGAGAGAGGGATTTGAACCCTCGGCACGGTTTCCCGCGCAATAGTTTTCGAGACTATCACCTTCAACCTCTCGGACACCTCTCCATTATTTATTTCTTAATTCTTTGAAAAATTTTTGTAATATTTGTCTGCATTCTTCTTCCAAGACTCCGAAAGTTACTTGTGCTCTATGATTAAACTTAGGGTTATTTGTTATATCTTCCACTGTTCCACAACATCCCATTCTCAGATCTCTGCTTCCTATTACAACCTTATCTATACGGGAGTTAATTATAGCCCCTGCACACATGGCACAGGGTTCTAGGGTCACATATATTGTACATTCACTAAGTCGCCATTGACCTAAATAATCACTGGCCTCTTTAATTGCAATTATTTCAGCATGAGCTGTAGGATCTCCTAGTGTTTCTCTTTTATTATAGCCTCTTCCTATTATATTATCTTTATGAACAATAACAGCACCTACGGGAACTTCATAGGTGCTATAAGCTTTTTGTGCTTCTATTAATGCTTGTCTCATATAAAATTCATCCATAAAATCACCAATGGTGCACTGGAGAGGAATCGAACCCCCGGCCTACGCCTTAGGAGGGCGTCGCTCTATCCTACTGAGCTACCAGTGCAAATTTAATCTATGCTTATTTTATAATATTTAATCTTCTATGTCAATAAGAAGGGTTAAACCCTTCTTATTAGTATAGCCATGTATTTACAATATCCTTAAAGTCTTTACCAGTTACTTCTTCACATATTGCAATAAAATCCTCTGTGCTAGCATTGGTAAATTTATATTTTTCAAAATAAGTATTTAATATATTTATTAATAGATCTCTTCCATAGTCTTCCTTAATTTGATTTATAAACATTGCTCCTTTTGTGTAAACTAAAATTCCATAATCATCCCAACTATAGAATTCATCCAGGGCTTTATTTACTATTTGTCCTTTCCCTAAATATGTTTCTCCGTATTCATAACCTATTTTAATATTATTAATAAAGTAATCTTTACCCACATCTTTGCCATAGATTTCTTCATTGTACAATACTTCAGAGTAAGTAGTTAAGGCTTCATCTAACCAAGCCTCTTTTATTTGATTGTTTCCAACAACCCCATACCACCACTGGTGTGCAGTTTCATGTACTATTACCTGTTCTAAGATATCTATATATCTTGGAGAAAAGAAATCATCTCCTATAAATACCAAGCCTGGATATTCCATTCCTGATGGGAATTGGGTTATAACTATGGAATATTGTCCATAGGGATATTTACCAAACAAACTACTAAATGTATTTAAGGCATCTTGACCAATCTTAAGAGTTCTTTTTACCATAGTTGAGTTTTTATTTAGATAGTATAACTTTATCCTCGTACCATTTGAATCGCTTTCAGCAATTTTAAAATCAGGACTTGCAGCCCAAGCAAAATCTCTAATCAATCTCCCTTCAATATGATATGTCTTCTTGCCCTTTAGTATTTCTTCTTGCTGAATATTTCCACTAGAAGCTACCACTATATCTTTGTCCGTATTTATAGTTACTTTATAGTTAGATAGATCTGAGTAAAAGGGGTCTCCTAATTTATAGTATGGATCTAAATTCCAACCATTATCATCGTAAACACAAGCAATTGGATACCAATTACCTACATTAATAACATTATCACCATAACCAAACCTATCTTTTGCGAAAGGTAGTTTTACCGAATACTTAAAATATATGGTAGTTTTTTCTCCTTTTATTAAAGGTTTATCTAATTTTATATTTAATATTGTATCTATATCCGCAAGAATTTTATAATCTACCTTTGCTGAATCTATGGCCACCTTCTCTATATCGATAAAGCCACCTTTGTAAGATATAGGGTTCTCATTTCCTTGGCTAAATAGTATAGGTGCCGATTCCAAGGTCTTGAAGGCATTGGGATAAATGTGGAAATAAATCTGGTCCAAATTTTTGTCCGTATTATTTACATATGTAACCCATTGTTCAGCTTCATAACTATGCTTGTTAAAGTGGAGATTTACATCAATCTTATATTCATTGATCATTTCTGCATCTACATTATTAATATCCTTAACTATTACAGTGTCATTGCCAAAGGCTTCTCCTTTTTCACATCCTGTTATAATTACTACTAATATCAACATAATTAAAAGTGTTATATTCTTTCTACTCATATCTTCACCTCACATAAGAGTTTTTCCATCCTATGTATAATATATTCGACAAAACTTATAAATACCCTTCTTTTAAATTAAATAGTTAAAACTTAAAAAAATACAGCTAGGTCAACTTGACCTAGCTGTATTTTTATTTTCTTCTAACACCAACCTCTTAATTTCATTGTTTCATAGACCTTTAAAATAGAGTACATATAAGCAGCTTCACGCATTGTTACATCATATTCTTCTGCTACTTTACTAATATTATTAAATGCCTCTGTCATTGCTTTTTCTTCTTTTTCTTGAACTTCATCAAAATCCCAACTATATCCATATCGGTTTTGAACCCATTCAAAATAGGACACTGTTACGCCACCAGCATTAGTTAGTATATCAGGAGTTACATCAATCCCTCTTTCCTTTAATACCTTATCTCCTTCAGGAGTTATAGGTCCATTTGCAGCTTCACAAACTACTTTAGCTTGGATTAATTTAGCCACATTCTCATCAATAACATTTTCAAGTGCAGCTGGTACCATTAGATCAACTTTTAAGGCCCAGAACTTATCTATATCTAGAATTTCTACATCATTAAATTCTTTTAAATTTTTGTTAGTTTTTCTAAATTCAATCAAACTCTCCATATCAATGCCATTTTCATTATATATGGCAAATTCTTCTCCCTTATGATGACCTGCTACTGCAAGTATCTTAATTCCTTGTTCTTGGAGGTATTTTCCAGTAAAACTACCTACATTTCCAAATCCTTGAAGGGCAGCCGTTGCCTTTGTTGCATCTAGACCTTTTTTAGCCAGCATTTCTCTAGCAATTACTGCAACCCCAAATCCAGTAGCATCTGTTCTACCTAAGGACCCACCCCATTCTACAGGTTTTCCAGTTATAACTCCCAAAGTATAATCTCCAGTTAACTTTATATATTCATCTGTCATCCAAGCCATAACTTGGCCATTACTACCTACATCTGGAGCAGGAATATCCATTCTTTCTCCCAAATATTTATAAGTTAAATCAATATATCCTCTTGAAAGTCTTTCTAATTCACCCTGTGAAAGAGTTTTAGGATCTACAGTAATACCACCCTTTCCTCCTCCATATGGAACTCCCATTACTCCACCTTTAAATGTCATCCAAATAGAAAGTGCTTTTACTTCATGCATATCTACATTAGGATGAAATCTAATACCACCTTTATAAGGTCCCATGGCATTGTTATGTTGTGACCGATAACCCTTGAACACCTTATATGTTCCGTCGTCCATTTTCACTGGAATAGATACTTCTAAAACCCTTTGTGGTTCTTTTAATAGTTGATAAACATGGTCCTCTAGTCCAAGTTTTTCACATGCTTGTTTAACCTGTAACTGTGCATTTAATAATACATCACTTCCCATATTCCCACCCCTTTTAAAATTGTTATATATTCTTTACCCTTTATGGCCCTAATTATATCTTGAATGAGAAAAGGGACAATTCACCTGTCCCTTTGTCCCACTATTCAAGAGGGCATATTATTTTAATTTCATTTGATGCTTGATTTAGTATTTCTGTTCCATTTTCTGTTATAGCAACTATATTTTCTATTCTCATTCCAACTTTACCAGCTATATAAATACCTGGTTCAATACTAAAAACCATACCTTTTTCAAGATTTCTCTTATTACTAGCCTTTATATCTGGGGCTTCATGTACTGAGTAACCTATACCATGGCCCAGTCTTGTAAAAAAGTAATCTCCATAGCCCTCTTCTTCAATTATTTGACGAGAGGCTCTATCTATATCGGGAATATATGCCCCTTCTACAGCTGCTGCTTCACCTGCTAATTGACTCTTTAATACTATGTCATATATTTTCTTTTCTTCTTCTGATATTCCACCTACAAATACTGTTCTGGACATATCAGCACACATATTGTTATATTTGCATCCCCAGTCCAGTATTATTATATCTTTTTCTTGAATGACTCTTTGGTCCCCTGCGTAATGAGGATAAGATGAATTTGGTCCTGAACATACCATGGTAAAACCCTCATCGGCCCCTTTAGCTTTAAATATTTCATTCATTTTATTTGATATATCTATTTCTTTTATTCCAGGTTTAATAAACTTTAATAATTCTTCAAAGGATTCATCTGTTATATGGGCAGCCATTCTAAGATTTGCTATTTCCTCTTCATCTTTAATCATTCTCATTTCTTCTAGAATAGGCTTTCCATTTACAAATTTAACATCTACTGATTCCATTATCTGTAATATTAAAAAGGCTCTTTCTGTGGAGTTGACCCCTATAGTCTTTCCTATTAAATCATTTTCTTCAAATGCAAGTTTAACTGTATCAGTAAACTCATCTCCATCAAACCAGCCATAAACAGGAATATCTGGTCCTAATACATCTTGTATTTCCCCAACTGTTAATAGATTGCATATATAAAAGTAAGAACCATCCCTTTTAATTATTAATGCTTGAAATCTTTCGCATATATGTGTGTTGTGGCCCATGATAAATTCCATTTCTTCAGATGGAGCAATTAGTATTGCATCCATATTGCTATTGTTTAATAGGCCTACTAGCCTATCTAAATATTTTTTTCTCATTTTACACCTCACCTACCTTTATTCTATTGTTATTTTAGCTTGCTTATTTGCTTTCCATACATATATTCCCAGGGCTAGACCTATAACCCCATAAACCATAAATGTTCTAAAATACTCTCCTAGAATAGCATTACCGAATACAGATTTTCCTACTTCAGGTGACATTATAAACATAGAGTTAAATAATATGGTTCCAATTATTGCATGTTTTATATTGGCATTGGATGTTGATGCTCCACCTACTAAAAGACAAGCAACTGAAAACATTCCTATTTGTGTATGGGCATTGTAGGTATTTAAGGTACCCATATTTTGTAAGAATATAATCTGGCCCCAGGCTGCCAACACTGTAGACATTATGGTAGCTATTATTCTAGTTCTATCTACATTTATTCCTGAAATTTCTGCTATATGCTGACTTTGACCAACACTTCTAAAATCTTGGCCTAGTTTTGTTTTCATTATAAGTTCTGTGAAGATACAGAGGCCTACAATAAATAATCCTGTTACAACTGGTGTCTTAGCTACTAACATTAAAGCAGACTTTGTGATAATAGCATATAGACTTATTACTATCATAATAACAATCGCTGTCATATTTAAAATAAACATTCTATTGTTATATTCTAAACTGGCATCTTTTTTAGCTTTCATATATTTATATAAAACTAATACACCTATAACAAGAGATATTAATAAGATGGCCCACATAAATGGGATCTTTAATATATTATCTAATCCATATTTTATATTTCCTAAGTCAACACTCATCCTTACACCTACCCCAGTCTCTGGCATTACCATAGGATGATTAGCTGGAATCTTTATTATTTTACCTACTGCAAACAAAAATATAAAGTAGTATATTCCATTTGCAAAAAATCCAACTATTAAACTGGCTATCATTTCTTGGCCTCTTGTTTTATTATATAGCTTACCTGTAAAGTATCCAAATAGTGTTGCAAAAGGTAAAGCTATTACAAAACATAGGAACAATCCAAAAAGCCCACCTAGGTCATAGTATCTCACTATAGCCATTGCAATTTGACCTGCCATAGCTCCTATTACTATTCCAAAGTTAAGTCCAAGTCCTGCTATAACTGGTATGATTAAGGAAAGTACTAAGAATGAATTTCTGAATATCCTACTAGATAATTCTGTAAAAAAGTAGGTCATAGAAACACCCTTTGAAACCATAAAGCCAAATGCAATAAATACCACAAATATTATAGTTACTAAATTATCTAAAAACCATGTTGATTTATCATTTCCTTTTAATTTCTTTTGCTGAAGATTATCCATTACTTTCCTCCCCCCTTTACTTGTGTCAAGGCATATAGGATTAT
>CAZAGS010000045.1:0-11364 GCA_964484955.1 uncultured Tissierellaceae bacterium | reverse complement strand
TTATCAGACCCAAGTACAAAAAGAAAAAACTATGGCAACTTTAAGAGGTTTTGATTCTGTAATAGATAGTCTACTATTCCCACAAAAAGTAGATAGAGAATTATATGACAGACAAATAGATTTAATAATGGAACACTTAGCACCACATATGAGAAAATTTGCAACACTTTTAAAAGAAATTCACGGATTAGATGAATTGACTTTCGCAGATTTAAAACTGGCAGTAGACCCAGAGTTTGAGCCAGATATTAGTGTGGAAGAATCTAAAAAATATATTGAAGAATCATTAGGAGTATTAGGTGATGATTATTTAGAAATACTAAAAAGAGCCTATGATGAAAGATGGATAGATTTTGCACAAAATAAGGGAAAATCTACAGGTGCATTCTGTTCAAGTCCATATGGATCACATCCATTTATCCTAATTTCTTGGACAGAAAAGATGAGAGAAGTATTTGTGTTGGCACATGAATTAGGCCATGCAGGACATTTCTATTTAGCACAACAAAACCAAAACATTTATGATACAAGACCATCAACTTATTTTGTAGAAGCACCATCAACTATGAATGAAATGTTAATGGCAAATTATCTAATGAAAAATAGTGATGACCCTAGAATGAAAAGATGGGTATTATCCTCAATGATTAGTAGAACTTATTATCACAATTTTGTTACTCATTTATTAGAGGCTCATTATCAAAGGGAAGTATATAAAATAATAGATGCAGGTGGAAGTGTTCAAGCTTCTAAATTGAATGAATTAAAACGAGCTACTCTTGAAAAGTTCTGGGGAGACACTGTAGTTATAAATGAAGGCGCAGAGTTGACCTGGATGAGACAGCCTCACTACTATATGGGCTTATACCCATATACCTATAGTGCAGGTCTTACAGTGGCTACAGAGGTAAGTAAAAGAGTGCTAGAAGAAGGGCAACCAGCACTTGATGATTGGAAAGAAGTATTAAAAGCTGGAGGAACAAAAACACCAGTAGAATTAGCACAAATGGCAGGAGTAGATATAACTACAGATGCACCTCTATTAAATACAATCTCACATATAGGAAATATAATTGACCAGATTGTAGAATTAACACAAGAATTAAAAGGATAATAATAAAGGCCCTGTATAATAATGGTACAGGGCTTTATACTATGATAAATGAAATACAATCAAGGAGATATATATGAAAAGTTTTTCTTACTTAAATAAATATATGAAGAGATATAAAAACCAATTTTTCATAGCCCTAAGCTTTTTAATCCTAGAGACCATGGGTGATTTAATTCAACCCACTATAATGTCTAAAATTATAGACCAGGGGGTTAAACAAGGGGATATGGAATATGTGATTAAATTAGGTGTGTTAATGTTCCTTATGACCATATTAGGGGCAATATTTGCAATTACTAGAAATGTTGTATCATCTAAAGTTTCACAAAGTTTTGGGGCGGATCTTAGAGAAGATTTATATATAAAAATTCAAGGGTTTTCCTTTGATAGTGTAGATGAATTTCAAGATGCTAGCCTTATTACCAGGCTTACCAATGATATAAATCAAATACAGAACTTTGCCCATGGTTTAATGAGAATATTTGTAAAGGCACCAGTAATAGGTATTGGGGCAACCTTCATGGCTTTTTTATTAAACCCAAAGATGGCTCTAATACTATTGGTTATAATACCAATAGTTGGAGTAATTATATATTTCAACTTAAAAGTTTCTTACCCTATCTTTACCAATATACAAAAATCACTAGATAGAGTAAATGGTGTAATGAGAGAATACTTAGCTGGAATTAGAGTTGTAAAGGCATTTAATAGATATAGCTATGAAAGAAGCCGCTTCAAAAATGTAAATGAAGACCTACAAGATATAACCCTAAGAGGTATGAGAACAGTAGCTATATTTAGTCCTATGATAGCATTTACAGTTAATATAGGCATTGTACTGGTATTATGGTTTGGTGGTTATGCTGTTAATGGAGGCACAATGGAAGTTGGAAAGATAATGGCTTTCGTAAACTATATAACTCAAGTATTATTTTCTCTTACAATAATGAGTAGATTACTAAATGTATTTATTAGATCAAAGGCATCTTCAGATAGAATTAAAGAAGTCTTTAAGGAAGAAAGTACAATTATTATAAGTGAAAATCCGGAGATTATTAATAATCCCAAAGGTCAATTAGAGTTTAAAGATGTAAGCTTTAAATACAATGGTAGCAGTAGATATATACTAGAAGATATAAACTTTAGTGTAAGTCCGGGGGAGACACTGGCTATAATTGGGTCGACTGGCTCAGGTAAGACCTCACTAATTAACTTAATCCCTAGATTTTATGATGTAAATAAAGGCCAAATCAAAATAGACGGTAAAAATATAGCAGACTTAGATCCAGAACAATTACGAGAACAAATAGCACTTGTACCTCAAAAAACCTTATTATTTACTGGAAGTATAAAAGACAATATAAAATGGGGCAACAGTAATGCTCTTGATGAAGAAGTAGAATTAGTAGCTAATATATCCCAAGCTCATGATTTTATCTCCTCTTTTAATGATGGTTATGATACTTACCTAGGTCAGGGTGGATTAAGCTTATCTGGAGGACAAAAACAAAGGATCTCCATTGCCAGAGCCTTAATTAAGAAACCATCCATTCTGATTTTAGATGATAGTACCTCAGCTGTAGACTTAATTACAGAAAGAAAGATAAAAACAGGATTAAAAGAATATTTAAAAGATACAACTACAATATTAATAGCTCAAAGAATTACTTCTGTAATGGATGCAGATAAAATCCTTGTAATGGATAGAGGGAAAATTGTAGGTCTAGGAAATCATGAAGATCTAATGAAAGAAAATGAAGTTTATCAAGATATTTATAATTCCCAGATAGGAAAGGGGGTTGATCTACTTGAATCCAAATCAACCACGTAGACGTGCAACCGGAATAACAGGTCCAAGAATTCCTGGTGTAAATGTAGTCAGAGCAAAGGATACAAAACATACATTAATGAGTCTTTGGAAGTTCTTTAAAGTAGAAAAGATAGGGCTTATAATAACCTTTTCGCTAATTCTAGTATCAGGATTATTAGGTCTATCTGTGCCATTTTTAATAGGAAAAGCTATAGATGCAATATTCCCAGGTGTAGGCCAGGTAATGTTTGAAAACTTAAGAATAATAGTATTAATCCTATTATCTGTATATATATTTAATAATATATTGAGTTTTGTACAGGATTATATAATTGCGGGGATAAGTCAAAGGGTAGTATTTAATTTAAGGGAAAAGATGTTTAAAAAGCTTCAAAGCTTACCAATTATATTTTTTGATATGCATACCCATGGAGAATTAATGAGTAGATTATCTAATGATATTGATAATGTAAGCACTACAATATCTCAATCAACAGTACAATTTATGAGCTCAGCTGTAAATATTCTAGGTTCCTTAGTTATGATGCTATATTTAAGCCCTATAATGACTTTAGCCAGTATGATAACCATACCTATGGTTTTCTTCTTAACCAGATTTATTGCAAAGAAAACCAAATTATTCTTTAGGCAACAACAAAAAACCTTAGGTGCTTTAAATGGTCATATAGAAGAGACAATAGCTGGAATACATGTGGTTAAAGCCTTTAATAATGAAGAAAAGGTAATCGATGAATTTAAAGCACAAAATGATATATTGCGTGATGTAGGTGTAAAAGCACAAACTTGGTCAGGATTTATTATGCCACTGATGAATGTTATAAACAACTTTAGCTTTGGTGTTATAGCTGTATTTGGAGGAAGCCTGGCAGTTAGAGGAATTATTTCTGTAGGAGTTATTGCCAGTTTTATTTCCTATTCAAAACAATTTTCTAGACCTTTAAATGAATTAGCCAATACATTTAATACATTACAATCAGGTATTGCAGGAGCAGAAAGAGTATTTGAAATACTAGATGAAGAAGAAGAAAGAAAAGATGCTGATGATGCAATAGTTATAGATAAGATTCATGGTGACGTGGAGTTTAGAAAGGTATCATTTGAATATGAAAAAGGTGAACCTGTATTAAAAGATATTAGCTTTAGTGTAGATGCAGGAACCAATATAGCATTGGTAGGACCTACTGGAGCAGGAAAAACAACTATAGTAAATCTATTAACAGGGTTCTATGAAATAGAACAAGGCGAGATATTAATAGATGGAGTAAATATAGTAGACTATGAGAAGAATAGTCTAAGGCAAATATTTGGCATGGTATTACAAGACACCTATTTATTCTCAGGAACTATTAAAGAAAATATAAGATATGGTAATTTAAATGCCACAGATGAAGAAATTGAAAGAGCAGCAAGATTGGCTAGAGCAGATGACTTTATTACTAAATTACCACATGGCTATGAAACTTGTCTGAATGAAGGTGGAACCAACCTTAGCCAAGGACAAAAACAACTATTAGCAATATCTAGGGCTATATTAGTTAATCCTTCAATTCTAATATTAGATGAGGCAACCAGCTCAGTAGACACAAGAACGGAATTAAAGATTCAAGAAGCAATGGTAAAACTAATGAAAAATAGAACCACATTTATAATAGCCCATAGACTTTCTACCATAAAAGATGCAGATATTATAATGGTAATAGATCATGGTAAAATTGTAGAAAAAGGCAGTCATGATGAATTATTAAGTATGAAAGGTTACTATTATGATTTGTACCAAAGTCAATTTACAAATAGGGCAATATAGAAAACCTCCTACAAAAGGAGGTTTTTTATCTTCTATATATCCTATTATATGTTAGATATTAGTATTTATAATAATAGTTACAGTAAACTCATTATCTGTCTTATCTATCTTAATATTTCCATTTGATTTGTAAACAATATCATTGACAATACTCATACCATATCCTGGGGTAATATAATCTTTTTTACGAAAGAATTTTTTAGGATTAGTTTTATTAATTTCTGGATTATAGCTATTTTTAATTTTGTAGTATAGGAAATTACCTTTAGGATACATCTCAATATAAATATATTTATTGTCATTTTCTACATTCATATTTGCTTCTATTGCATTGTCAATAGTATTAAATAATAGGGAGCTAAAATCTGTGTTATCTATAGATAATATGGGAGGAAGAACAGACTTAACATCAAAATCTATATTATGTAAGAATGCCTCTGAATACTTTTCGTTGAATATTATATCAGCTAGGTTATTTCCTGTTTTAATAGTATTTGGAATTTGTTTTATTTTATTTTCAATGGAATGTAAATAATCTATAGAGTCATTGTTTTTTGATGCACTCATTAGCTTAAGTGTATTAATGTGATTATTCATATCATGCCACATCTCTGATAATAGCTTATTTTGTAATTGGTTTTTTTCAAGATATCTTTCATTTAACTTATTATAAACTCTCTTAACTCCTTCTTTTTGTATTTTAGAATTATATTTATTCAAACTAGAGTACAGATAAAATACACCTATAGCTATTAAAATAATTAATAAACAGATAAAAAACATAATTGTAGCAACGGCCTGAGATTCTACCATTAAGCTTGAATAGAATAATAAAATCATTGAAATAATTGATATTGATAATATTCCAACAAAAAGGGCATTTATTTTTAATGGAAGTATTATATTATTAGGTATCAATGCCCTAGCGAAGAGTACCATGCCAATAAAAATAAAAAATTTACTGATTAGGACCAACAAAAATATTGAATCTGTATAATTTATACTAAAATTATTGAAGGAAATATTTAAAGTTTTTATTACAAAGGAAACAATTATCAATTCTATAGAAATAACTATAAAATTATAAAAGACAACTAAAATAAATCTGTGTTCCCATTTTAAACTATATAGATATGTGCTAATAAACATTGCTATTGAAAGTATAATAATTTTTATATGGGGGATTATCCCAAAGATGGTAAGGCAGAAAATTAAGGCGGTCATGATAACTACTAATATTAAATCAGTTAACCACTTTTTTGTATTATCCACTTTAAAATGATTTAATAAAAATACAAAAAGCAGTGAATCTAATAAACAGAGTATAAGGGTAAATATACTATTAGCATTAAACAAAGAATCATTCCTTTCCCAAAGTAAGAAATTTAAAATAGATTTCATTAAATTCCCTTACTCTTCTTCTTGAGATAAATAGCTTTTTCCCATTCATTAGAGTTATACTATTATCCTGAACATCTTTAATTTTGTTCAAATTAACCATTATACCTCTATATATTTCATAAAAGTTATTCTCTGTTAAGTCGATAGGTATATCTTTCAAAGTTCTATACTTAGTAGTATAACTTTCATTTTTTACATGTATAATTACAGAGCGATTCAACACTTCAAAATAGAGGATTTCGTATAATTTTAAGCTTATACTATCTTCATCGATAGGAAAAGTATAATATTTAATTAATTCACCAAAATTATTAACCAATAAATCTAAAACAGATCCTATTTCTAATTCAAAATGACTTTTCCTTACAAAGTTGAAGATTTTTAAATCTAAGATTTTGTATATTTCATCATTCATAGATGTAATAAATATAAAAATTGATGTATCATCTATTTGTCTTACTTTTCTCGCTGTTTCCGTTCCATCAATTCCAGATAGTTGGACGTCAAAAAATATAACATCATACCTTTCTTTATAATTAATGATTTTATCAAGTAATTCCTCACCAGAGCTAAAGAGATATATTGAATAATCAAGGTCTAATTTTACTAACTTGGAATCAATAATTGATTCTAATGTCTTTGCAAATGCACTTTCATCTTCACATATAGCTATTTTTAGCACCAAAATCTCCTCCCTTGTTGTTATTTTACCCAGTCACATATAAAGTTTAAGATATTAGATACCGTTCAGTCCAAATAATTCCCTCTTAGTCCAATTACTAACATTTATTATATTTATTAGCTATAATTGTATATGAAGAAGAAGATAAATGAAAGTTTTTAATCATTTTATTGTAGAAAATGAAGCAGAAACGGAAATGATTTTATATGGAATGAAAATTATAGCCTCTCATTTTATAACAGTAATGGGACAATGGAAAAGTGTAATAATAGAAAGACCCGATATTTATCTATTATAATTATTAAGGCGACAATTTTTCATTTGTTGGGAAAGGGGATAAACCACTACAAGGAGGATATTAATGAAAAACAAAAAACTGGTATTATTATTGTCGATCTTAATGATAGGGACTACTACTAGTGATGCAGCCTATATTACTAATAACAATAACCCAAAAACTATTGAGAACCATGGAATTATGGAAATTGAACAAGAGGAATTAAAATTCACTCGGATAAATGAAGTAGGGGATACAATAGAAGTTTATGAAAAAGAAATAAAAGATGATAGTGAAGGAAAAGTGAAATATATATTAAAGAATAAAGAAACAGAACGTTTTGTAAATGTATACAAGGGAACAATAGATTCTAAAGAAGAAATGAGAAGTGATGATAAAAAAATAGAATATATACTAAAAGATAAAGAAACAGAACGCTTTGTAAATGTATATAAGGGAGTGATAGATTCTAAGGAAGAAATAAAAAATGATAGAATTGAAGTTATGACTCCTAGAACAACTAGCAAGCCCACAAGAATTGAATGGGAAGAATATGCTTCAGATTGGAGTGGAATAATTAACTTTATCCACACTAAATATGCATTTCCTAGTGGTTATTTTGTTGCATGGGCAGAACAACCATTTTCAGTAATTGTATATGATTATGATTACGATACTTCTTATGGTAGAGTACATGCCGTTTATACTAATGGGCGTTATGAAGTGGAGACTGGTGGAGGTAATTTCAGCTATTATTGTACGCTTTCTAATGCAAATAAAAGTGTACCCATGACTAATGCTATCTATAAATCAATTCCAGCTTGGTGGCATAATTAAAAAAAATTTAAAATATATTATTTTCCTAATTTAAAATCTTTTAAAATTTAAGGAGGGATTTAGCTATGAAACGTTACTTTACATTAATTATATTATTTGTAATTATGTTTAGTATATCAGGCTGTTCATCTAAAGCAAACTTGTCTGAAGCAAATTTAGAACTTACAAATTTTAATGTTGCTATTGTTAAGGATAAAAGTGTTAATGGAACAATAATAATTACCAACGAAGATGAAAATGAGCAGGAATTTATTTCAACAGCATTGGTTTATGAGTTTACAATTAAAAATAAAGGAAATAAAAAAATAGGGAGAAAGAGTAAAATAGAAAAAGATAAACTAGCATTTTCTTCTCAGGATAACCAAATAAGGATTGAACCAAATGAAGATTTGGAAGATAAGACTCTAGAAATAATAGGCATAGATATATTTGATCCATCTTCCTATATGAACACAGGTTTAGGATTTAGTTCTCCTCCATTAATACTCAAGCCCGGTGAAGAAAAGAAATTTATCCTAACATATGATTTGGGAGTAGATGAGGAAAATCCTTTTAATTTGCCTATTATTCCATCAGAAGAAAAGCTTACTGAACTCGAAAGTTATGCATTAGATGGGATTTTGGTAATAATAGTCGAAAATGAAAAAATAGCACATTTTAACTTAAATAAACAATAAGTTATTTAAAATCTACTCCCTATAATATGCAAATGATAGGGAATAGTAGATAGAGATTTTGATAATAGAAATGAATTGGAAATCATCGTAAGTGAGGTTACAAATTACCATTTTAAATCTCATTATATTGTGACACACATAGGCATTTTTTCATCTATTATAGTTACCTTATTTATTGGAAAGAGATTAAAGTAATGTGAATAATTAACTTCTATTATTGTAATTTATTAAAAAACCATAACAGGCGGATAATATATCCGCCTTATCTGTTATCTTCTATATATTCTATTATATATATTGCCTACTTCAAGTACCCTTCCCCTACTCTCATATAATTCACTAACAGTTACTAGCTCAAATCCTCTATTTATTAATTCTGGTACTAAATATTCCACGGCTTCTGAAGTGGCTTGGAAAATATCATGCATTAATATAATATCTCCATCTCTTACTTTACTTAGGACAAGCTCAATTATCTCTTCTGCATCCCGGGATTTCCAATCCATACTATCAATGGACCATAGGATAAGTGGCATTTTCGCTTGGGATTTTAGATTATCATTAAAAGCACCGTAGGTGGGCCTCATTATTTTAGGATTGCTGCCTACGACTTTACTAATTGCGTTTTGAGCCATATCTATTTGGCTTTTTACTTGTTTAGAAGTCAATACTGTTAAATCTTTATGATTATAGCTATGATTACCTATTTCATTACCAGTCTCAGCCATACGTTTAACAATATCTTTATATCTGTTTACCCGATTACCTACTAGAAAAAAAGTAGCAACTACATTATGTTCCTCTAATGTATCCAGAATAGAGTTGGTAGTTCTAGCATAGGGACCATCATCAAAAGTTAGAGCTATCATAGGCTTTGCAATATCTAGTTCTTTTCTAACTGCAATAACCTCAATAACTTCATTTCCATTAACGTCATAAATTCCTATAAAAAGTATAAGCGTTATTATAATTAAAAAACATATAGTTTCCTTCATATTTATCAACATCCTTTATTTATAAATCTATACCTATAATTAATATGAAAGTAAACTGTTTTATATACTATGGGTCTACATTAAAATGGTATAATAGGGTAATAATATACTGTTCACCTTAAGTTCATAAATAAAATGTATGATATATTATAGATAGAAATCTTAGGAGGTATATAAAATATAATGAAAAAGAAAAATACAAGTATGAAATGGATAATTGCAATTGTGACTATTGGTCTAATAGCAGCTCTTATGATTCCAAGAATTAGAAGAGTAAAAGACGTTACAGGAGATGAAGTAGAAGTCAAAACTGGTAGTATTAAAACTTACTATAGTTTTTCTGGTAGTGTTGAAGCTAAAAATAGACAAACAGTATTTGCAGACCAAGCTATACAAATAAGCCAGTTAAAGGTTAAAGCTGGAGATATGGTAGTAAAAGATGATGTATTATATAAGACTAATAGAGGAGTAAATATAAAGTCTGAAATAGATGGAGAAGTACTGGAAGTATATGTAGAAGAAGATGAGCAAATTGCACCAGGGACTAAGATTATGGAAGTAGTAGACTATAAGGATTTGCAACTTAAAGTAAAAGTAGATGAATATGATTTAAATTCTATAAAAACTGACCAAGTAGCTAATGTAACAATTCATGCCTTAAACAAGGATTTTGAAGGAAGGATTACAGATATTGCTAAAGAAGGAGTTTATATGAATGGAGTGACATTCTTTAATACTACAATTTCAATCGAAAATGAAGGGGATATACTAGTTGGAATGAGTGCAGAAGCAAAGATATTAAAAGGAACTTCAGATAATGCACCAATTCTTCCAATGACTGCTATAAAGTTTAAAGAAGACAATACACCTTATGTAAATACAAAGGTTGATGGAGTATTGGATGAAGTGGAATTAGAAATTGGAATTACTGATGGTATTAATGCAGAAATAAAATCAGGATTAAGTGTTGGAGATATAATATTTGTAACTAAATCTAATATGGTAAGATTCGGACCTCCTGAAGGTATGCGAACTAGCGGTGGGAGGAATTAATAATGAAAGAGATTCTTAAAATGACAAAGCTTACCAAAAGTTATTATATGGGTGGGGAAGAATTAAAGGCATTAAATAATGTAAATTTAGTAATTAATGAGGGTGAATTTGTATCAGTACTTGGACCTTCAGGTTCCGGAAAGACTACATTTATGAATATAGTAGGTTGTTTAGATGTACCTACAGAAGGACATTATACTTTAGCTGGTCAAATAGTAGAAGATTTAAGTGAAAAGGAATTGGCTAGGATTAGAAATAAAGAAATTGGATTTATATTTCAAAACTTCCAACTACTACCTAGACTATCTGCTCTTCAGAATGTAGAACTTCCAATGGTTTATGCGGGAGTAGCTTCTGCAGAAAGAAGAAAGAGAGCTATAGCAATATTAGAAAGAGTGGGACTTGGAGACAAACTTCCAAACTTACCAACTCAACTATCTGGGGGACAACAGCAGAGAGTTGCAATTGCCAGATCAGTGGTTACAGAACCTTCTATACTCCTAGCAGATGAACCAACTGGAGCCTTGGACCAAAATACAGGACATCAAATAATGGAACTCTTTAAGGAACTAAATAGAGAAGGTAGAACTATTATAATGATAACTCATGATAAAAATATAGCTAGTAATGGAAATAGAATATTAAATATTATAGATGGCCATATATCTGAAGGCGGTGGAGTCGATGCTTAAA
>CAZAGS010000044.1:0-11505 GCA_964484955.1 uncultured Tissierellaceae bacterium | reverse complement strand
TCGTTTCTGCCTACTTTCTTTTCCTTGTTTACTACCGGTTTGTTGGGCTGGTCACTGGATGTTGATAGTGGTTGGGCTACTCTTTTTCTTTCTAGTTTTTCAGGATTTTGTACATGGAATAAATGCATTACAGTATCTTCTGAAATACTATGGGTCATTTCATCAAACATATCAAAACCTTCCATTTGATATGCACGTACTGGGTCTTCTTGGCCATAAGCTCTAAGACCTATACCTTGCCTAAATTGATCCATTGCATCTATATGATCCATCCATTTAGAGTCTACAACCTGTAATAAAATAACTCTTTCTACTTCTCTAAACTTGTCTGGCCCAAACTCTGCTTCTCTTAGTTGGTATAACTTTTCTGCTTTCTCTAATATCTTTTCTTCTAATATTTCTTTTGTTAGCGATTCTCTATCTAATTTTGTAATTGTACCTTTTTCAATTCCAAATAATCTAATTACATAATTTTCTAATCCTACCAGGTCCCACTCTTCCGGATATTTGGATTGTCTGGTAAATACTTCTATATTTTCTACTACTAAGTTTTTACTCATTTCCATAATATGGCTTCTAAGGTCTTCGCCTTCTAGAACTTTTCTTCTTTCGCCGTATATTACTTCTCTTTGTTGGTTCATAACATCGTCATATTTTAATACATGCTTTCTAATACCAAAGTTATTGCCTTCAACTTTCTTTTGTGCTCCTTCAATGGTCTTAGTCAATAATGAATGCTCTAATGGCTCATCATCTGGCATGTTCATTTTATCTATTACAGACCTAAATCTATCTCCAGCAAATAGACGCATTAAATCATCTTCTAATGAAATATAGAACCTAGTAGATCCTGGGTCTCCCTGTCTACCTGCTCTACCTCTTAGCTGATTGTCTATACGTCTAGACTCATGTCTTTCTGTACCTATAATGTGTAAGCCACCAGCCTCTGTTACCTTTTTACTTTCTATATCTGTTTCAGCTTTATATTTATCAACTAGTTTTGCATATACATCTCTAGCTTCTAGTACCTCTGGATCATCTACATCATAAAAACTATCCACAAGTTGAAGAACTTCATCTGTATATCCTTTTTTCTCCATTTCTAATTTAGCTAAGAAGTCAGGATTACCACCAAGAACTATATCTGTACCCCTACCAGCCATATTTGTAGCTATAGTTACGGAATTTAATCGACCTGCTTGAGCCACTATTTCAGCCTCTCTCTCATGATGCTTGGCATTTAATACTTCATGAGGGATACCTTCTTTTTTAAGATATCTAGATAACATTTCTGAAGTTTCTATAGTTATGGTACCAACTAGTATTGGTTGGCCTGTTTGATGCCTTTCTTTTATTTCTCTAACAACTGCGTCAAATTTAGCATCTTGATTTTTATAAATACTATCAGCTAAGTCTTCCCTTGCAATTGGCTTATTTGTAGGTATTTCTACAACGTCCATATTATATATTTCTCTAAACTCATCTTCTTCAGTTTTAGCTGTACCAGTCATACCTGAAAGTTTTTCATACATTCTAAAGTAATTTTGGAATGTAATGGTAGCTAGAGTTTTGGATTCTGACCTTACGTTAAGTCTTTCTTTTGCTTCTATAGCCTGGTGCAATCCATCACTATAACGTCTTCCATACATTAGTCTTCCCGTAAATTCATCTACTATAATAACTTCTCCATCTTTTACTACATATTCTTTATCTCTTTTCATTGTATTATTAGCTTTTAGGGCTTGATTTACATGATGAGCTATTTCTAGATTAGCCATATCTGATAAGTTTTCTACCCCAAAGAAATTTTCAGCCTTTGCAGTACCCTTTTCTGTAAGTGAGGCCGATTTTCCTTTTTCATCCACTATAAAATCCACTGTTTCCTCTTTTATTTCTCTATTAAAAGGATCTGATGACTTGTCTTCATTTGGGTCCATTATTCTACCCTTTAGTGTTTGAACAAAGTTATTAGCCATTGCATATAATTCTGTGGATTTATCTCCCTTACCAGATATTATTAATGGTGTCCTAGCCTCGTCAACTAATATACTGTCCACCTCATCCACAATGGCATAGTATAATTTTCTTTGTACCATTTCTTCTTTATAAATAACCATATTATCTCTTAAATAGTCAAAACCATATTCATTGTTTGTTCCATAAGTAATGTCTGCTTTATAAGCATTTACTCTTTCTGTATTTGTGATTCCATGAACTATACATCCAACGGTTAATCCTAGAAATTCAAATACTTTACCCATCCATTGCTTATCTCTACTAGCTAAGTAATCATTCACTGTTACTATATGAACTCCTTTTCCAGTAAGGGCATTTAAATATGCTGGTAAGGTAGCTACTAAAGTTTTACCTTCACCAGTTTTCATCTCTGCTATTCTTCCTTGATGTAAAATAATACCACCATAAAGTTGAACGTTGAAATGTTTCATTCCAAGTACTCTCCATGAAGCCTCTCTTACAACTGCAAATGCCTCTGGTAATATATCATCTAGTGTTTCTCCATTTTCTAATCTATTTTTAAAAATATTTGTCTTATCTTTTAACTCCTGGTCTGTCAATTTGCTTGTTGGTCCATCAAGTTCCTCAATTTTATCTACCAAGGGTGCTATCTTTTTTAATTCTTTGGAACTATATGACCCAAAAATCTTTTCAAACAATCCTGCCATTAAATAAACCACCTTTCACAATTCTAACAATATGTTTATTTTATCACTAAATCAATATGCTTTCAACTAATTCAATTCAGACATAAAAAAAAGGTTATAGCATATGCTACAACCCCTTTTTACTTAGTTTTATAACTCAGGCTCTATTAAGCCGTAATCTCCATCTTTTCTTTTATAAACAATTCCTACATCGTCTGTTTCTCCATCTAGATAAACAAAGAAGTTATGTCTTAGTAATTCCATTTGTAAAATTGCTTCTTCAGAAGACATAGGTTTTAATGTAAATCTCTTTGTCTTAACTAATTTTGGCTTTTCAGTATCCTCTTCTACTGTTAACGGCATAACATTTTCAAATCTAATGGTTTCATTATTTTTATATCTTTTTTGTAATTTTGTTTTATGCTTTCTAACTTGTCTTTCTAATACATCTACTGCTTTGTCTATAGAAGCATACATATCATCACTAGATTCTTCTGCTCTAATAATTGTTCCAGGTAGGTTTATTGTAACCTCGATAATTTTCCTATTTTTTTGAGTACTGAAAGTTACATTTCCTTCGATGTCCTTTTGAAAATATTTGTCTAGCTTTGTTAGTTTCTTTTCAGTTACATCTCTTAGGGCTTCGGTTACTTCAACATTTTTTCCAGTATAATTCATTCTCATAAACCCAACTCCTTCATATAAGTAGTAAACTTATCTTATTTGTATATAGTATATCATACCCATACTTATACATATTCTAACATGAAATACAAAATAATAAAATAGGACTATGCTTTAAAAAATTGTTTTTATATCTAATCTTAATTATATTTTCTCATATATATTGAATTCACTGCCTTTAGTTAGCTTATTAACAATCTTTACACATGGATTGTGGACAAACCATAAGTCTTTCTGTGGATAATGTGTATAAGTCTGTGGAGAAGCTTGTAATACATTTGTAACCTGTGTATAACTATCCCTACTTAAACTTTCTTTTAAATAAATAAAATACTGTTATAACTTGAATAACTTTTAAAATACCTGCTATTATTACTCCGCTTATACTTTTAGTGATATTCATTATAGAACTATAAAAATATACACTTATGAGTAAAGATGGAATTAAACCAATTACGGTTCCTATAAGGTGTTCATAAAAACTTATTCTTGATGAACCTGCTATATAACTAGCCAAAGTAAAAGGAATAACTGGAGTATTTCTCATATATATAATATAACCTATACCATGTTTTTCTATTAAGCTACTAATGTAATCCAGATCATATCTTCTCTCTTTTTTATTATAAAATGCAGTAACAATAGACATAATATTTCTACTAAATAGTCTGGCAATGGAAAATGATACTGTAGCAGCAAGTGTGGCACTGATTATCATTGTAAAAAAACCTTTCATTCCAAAGAAATATACAGAAAAAAAGGAAATCCATGATAAAGGTACAAAAAACACCAGGAGTATTGTAGATAATAGGGTAAATATGGCAAAGAAGTTACTGCTGCTAGATTCTTGCAGTGAAATTACTTCCATTAGATTGTTTTTGTTAAATATTTTTGCCACAAACGCCAAGTATATTAATACTCCAACAAAAATAACAAATATTAGAATCTTTCTTTTTCTACCTTTCATAATTATCCCCTTTTATTGAACCCATACCATTGTTGTTTTGTAGGGGCCAACCTATGTGTTGGCCCTTGTGTTGACACACAGGTCAACCCCTACATTATTAATTGTCAATTATCTCTAAGTCCTCATCATTTATTCCATCAAGCCATTCCTTAATTGGTTCCACCACTCTTTTAATAGTTCCATCTACAAATGGGTTATCCAAGTTACCAAGTTCAACTAATTCAAGGAAACTTTTACTTCCTCCTGCTTTACACAGTGCAATATAATCTTCCCAAGCAGCAATATGGTTGTTTCTGTCTTTTACCCAGAACTGGAAAGCGCATATTTGAGCCAATGTATAATCTATATAATAGAATGGAGTAGAAAATATATGGCCTTGCTTAAACCAGAATCCTCCTCTATTTAAGATGTCATTATCTTCGTAATCTCTAAATGGCATATAATGCTTTTCAATTTCTCTCCACTTTGTCTTTCTCATCTCAGGTGTAGCCTGAGGATTTTCATAAATAAAATGTTGGAATTCATCCACACTTACTCCATAAGGTATAAAGTTAATTGCTCCAGCTAGGTGACTAAATTTATATTTGTCTACTTCATCTTGGAAAAACAGTTCCATCCATGGCCAAGTAATAAATTCCATACTCATTGAATGTATTTCACAGGCCTCATAAGTTGGGAAACCATATTCCGGCAGTTCAAAATCCATACTCATATAGGATTGAAGTGCATGGCCTGCTTCATGAGTTAATACATCTATATCTCCACTGGTTCCGTTAAAGTTTGAAAATATAAAAGGAGACTTGTAATCAGGTATAGTAGTACAATAACCTCCACTCATCTTTCCTTCCTTTGCAACTAAATCTAAAAGTTCTCTTTCAACCATAAATGTAAAGAATTCATCTGTTTCTTTTGATAACTCCCTATACATAGTCTTTCCATGATTAATAATCCAATCAGCATCACCTTTTGGTTTAGCATTTCCGCTTAAATATTCTATTGGCTCATCATAGTACTTTAATTCATTTAAATTTAATCTTTTTCTTTGTCTATCTTTTAATTCTGCAACCAGTGGAACCAGGTCTTCATAGACTTGCTTCCTATAATTTGCAACATTTCTATGGTCATAATCTGATCTATTTAATCTTTTATAGCCCATTTCAACATAATTATCAAAACCCAAAGCTTTGGCCATTTTATCTCTAACTTTAACTAGTTCATCAAAGATACGATCAAATTCTCTTTCATTTTCCTGAAAGAAACTATAGACCTTATCATAGGCTTGTTTTCTTACAAGTCTATCTTTAGACTGCATAAAAGGAGTCATTTGGCTAAGATTTCTCTCTTCACCTTCAAAATCCAGTTTTGCTGATGCTATTAGTTTATTGTATTCCGTAACTAATTTATTTTCAATTACCAGATCTTCCATAATGGCTTCTGAAAATGTTTGTATTTGCATTTCTGCTAATCTAAAAATTTGTTGGCCCCAAATTTCTTTTAAACCCTCTTTAAATTTTGAGTTAATTAAAGCTTTATAATATTTTGCTATTAAGCCTTCGTAGATTGGCCCATTTTCATCTATAAAATCCATTTCTTTAATATAAAATTCATCTCTAGTATCAATAGAATGTCTAATATGGACTAATGAAGCCATTGAATCTACATAAGATCTTAATTTGTTTATCTTCTTCATAATATTATTTTGACTATCTAAATCCACTGCATTTTCAAATTCTTCTAATAACTCTTCAAATTCCATTCCAATACTTGTTAAATCAGGACGTTCATATTTATAATCCCTAAACACTAACAAAATATCATCTCCTCATCTTTTATCTATAAGTATATAATACCAAATTTAAATAATATTAGCTATATTTTCCTAATTACTATGCTTTTATCTATAAATGCTATATAATATATAGTAATTATTAATTTTAAAGGATAAAATGGGTATTAATATATTATATGAATATTAATATAATATATTAGATATAAACTACCCAATATAAATCCTTGTAACAATTTGAAATATTTAATGGAGAGTGATGGTTTTGCCAGATAATTCGTATCCTGGAATTATAATGTTATTTATACTAATAGGATTGTCTGCTTTTTTCTCAGCATCCGAAACTGCTTTAATATCTTTAAGTAAAATTAGACTTAGACGTATGGTAGATGATGATGTTAAGAACGCTAATATAATTAGCAAGTTAATTGAAAACCCTAGTAACTTATTAGGAGCAATTTTGATTGGAAATAATATTGCAAATATAGGTGCATCCGCACTTGCTACTTCCTTAGCAATAGATTACTTTGGCCCATCTAGAGGTGTAGCTATAAGTACTATTGGTATGACCTTATTAATATTAATCTTTGCGGAAGTTACCCCAAAATCATTAGCATCACAGTTTTCAGAAAAGACCTCTATTAAGGTTTCTAAACCTATGTATTTGATTACCAAAGTCCTATGGCCTCTGACTTATACTCTTACACTAGTTACCAATGTATTAGTACGATTATTAGGCGGAAAGAAAGACGGTAGTCAACCACTTATTACAGAAGATGAATTAAAAACCATAGTGAATGTAAGCCACGAAGAAGGCCTTTTAGAAGGGGACGAAAGGCAAATGATATATAATGTATTTGAGTTTGGAGACAGCCAAGCCAAAGACGTTATGACTCCTAGAACCAATATGGTTGCAGTAAGTGTAGACTCTACTTATGATGAATTAGTACAGGTCTTTAAAGAGGAAAATTTCTCTAGAACTCCTGTTTATGATGAAGATATAGATGACATAATTGGTATTTTACATGTTAAAGACCTAATATTTTATGTAAATAAAAAAGAATCTTTTAACTTAAGAGATTTAATTAGACCTGTTTATTATACTTATGAATATAAGCCTACATCACTTTTGTTTGATGAGATGAGACTAAGCAGATCTCCAGTAGCCATAATATTAGATGAATATGGTGGGACTGCTGGTATTGTAACAACAGAAGACTTAGTTGAAGAAATTGTAGGAGAAATCCGCGATGAATATGATGAGGAACATGAAGATATAGAAGTTATAAAAGAAGACGAATATTTAGTAGAAGGTTCTATGAAAATAGACTTGTTAAATGATATGATAGGAACTAATATAGAATCAGAAGACTTTGACTCTATAGGTGGCTTTATAATTGGATTACTAGATAGGTTTCCAGATGAAGATGAAGTCATTGAATATAACAATATGAGATTTGTAGTGGAAAAGGTCGAAAAAAACAGAATAGAAAAAATGAGAATACTAACCTAATCTAATCTCCCCCTTTAATATTTAGGGGGATTTTTTATTGTGCACTTATGATTAAGATAGTATATAATATAATTGAATTAGTTTTAAAAGGAGGTAATAATGAAAAAGTTAAATTATGAAGAATTAAGAAAACACGAGGCTAGTGCAACTAGCAAACTCTTAATATATATTGATGAAAATGTAGATAGAGATAAAGCCTTGGAAGATATGGATTTCTTGTACCCATATTTTCAAGATGAAAGTAATAAAGCGGCAGTTGATCTTTGGTTAAGTACAGATTATATACCTGGTAATGGCAGAACATATATAGAATCTTTTCTTGAAGAAAAGAATAGCAATTTAAATGATATAGAAAGACAAATATTAAATAATAGAAGACAATCCTATTTATCTCTCTTTGAAATAATAGACTATAGTGGTGAATATATAATTGTTAAGGATATATTGCAAGGTGAAATTAGGAATATATGGGACCCCCTACTTCCAAAGGTAATATCAGAAGGTGAAATTATACTTGCTAGAGTAGGAAGGTTAATCCATGAATTCAGCTTTATTGGCAATATTAATTACTTGCCAATAAATGTTAAGCCCATGTTTATGGAAGGTGTTATGATAGATTTAAATCTTATGAGAAGATTTAACAATACCTTAACTATGAAAGACTACTTAAAAAATAACACTTTAACTCTTTATAGAATATATGGTGATTGTATTTTACAAGCTATAGAAAGCAATGAAGATATAATATCTATTCTCTATGATGAATTAGACGAATTTGAACTATATTTAAACAATAAGTACCATAATGTAATAATAGGCAAGCATATTTCTAATCTTATAGACTTTTTTGAATACTATTTAGTAGAAGAAGATTTAACTCTTTATGATGTAGATCGTATTGATTTTGAATATTTCTTTAAGCATGCTATAGAAGACGGCTTTATTGATTCACAGGATAGTTTAAATTCCTATATATCAACTATTAAAAAGTACTTACTATTTTTAAGCACTCTTTACCCTGAATATAAGGAGTCATATTTGCAGTTACTGGACATTAGTAAGAATAGATTTTCATATATGAGTGATTTAAGGTCTACAAATGTTAATTTTAAAATAGACAATCAATTAGCATCTATTTTGACCCTATCCCTAAATGAAGATGCCCAAAACTTCCTTATGGACTACGATAAATTCTTGCTATATACAGTAGAAAAACCACTAGAATTGACACAGGTAAATAAGTTTATAAAAAGAAAACATTTAATTGAATTTGATAACATATTAGATAGGCACAATATTACAAATAAGAAGACTCCCAATCAAGAGGACTTCCTATTAATCAATTTGTTCTATTTTATTTCCATTCATTTAGGTTTGGTAACCATAAATGGAAGTTATATGACTATTACTAAAAAAGGAACTGTCTATTTAAGATTAAAAGATGAAGAAAAGTATTCACTCTTCTTCCAATATTTATGGAGCGAAGACTTTATTAAAAACATATTAAAAGAAAACAATATAAGATCCATGGAAATTACAAAACAACATTTTTCTAACTTAATAAAGAACTTTAAAGAAAACACATATTATGGAATTTCATCAATTGCAGAAGTATATTCAGGAGATTCAAATTTCTTCTTCTCCTATTATAAATATATGGAATACCTAGGATTGATGACATGTAACCTATATCCAAATTATGAAATGATGATTACCTCACTTGGTAAAACCATCTTTAGCCATTTAATAAACAGATCAAACAAGTCAATAGATTCTAGTATTATTGACTTAGATAGCTATAGAAAAAGTAAATAATTAAACGGGGGGATTTTTATGGAAAGTTTATTATTGGATGATTTCACAAAGTATAAGTTCCTTTCATCACTTAAGTTCTCACCTAAGGGAAATAATTCTGCATTTATACTTCATGAAGTAGACTTAGAGAACAACAAATATCTATCTAATATATATATTTTAGATGATTTCCATTCTACCAGAAAGCTTACATCCTTTGATGAAGAACGTAGTTTTGCTTGGAAGAATGAGGACACTATAGTCTTTTCATCATTTAGAGACAAGGCTGATAAAGAGCGTTCTGAAAAAGGGGAACCACTTACTTGCCTTTATGAAATAGATATCCATGGTGGTGAAGCAAATAAATTCCATACTATACCATTAAACATAGCTAGTATGAAATTTATTGATGATGATAACATGGTAATGACCTGCACCTTTAACCCTAAGACTCCAGATTTTAAGGATTTAGAAATAGAAGAAAAAGAAAGTGTATTTGCAAAGATAAAAGAAGATAAGGATTATGAAATAGTTGACGAAATACCATTTTGGTCCAATGGATCTGGATTTACTAATAAGGTTAGAGAAAAACTATATCATTATAACTTTAATACAGGAACAATAAGTGGGATAACTGATGATTTTACTGAAGTTGAAAGTTATGAGCTAAATGAAGACCATACACTTATGCTAATAATCACAAATTCATATATTGATAAAATGCAAGCGAAAACAGATATACATCTTTATAATTTACTAACTAAAAGACTTGAAAAGATATCTCCATTTAATGAATTTAATTATTCCTATGCAAACTTTTTTGGTAATAAGATTATATTCACTGGCAGTGATATGAAGAGTTTTGGAATAAACCAAAACCCTAAATTCTATATTGCTGATTTAGACGGATATAACCCTATTCAAATATCTAGAGATACATTTGATTACGGTCTTCATAATTCCGTAGGTTCTGATTGTAGATACGGAAGTTCTACAACTATGACTGTAGACGGTGAATATCTTTATTTTGTAACTACAGAGGGAGATTCATCCTTTGTAAATAGAATAAATAGCCAAGGCCATATTGAAAAACTAACCAATAAGAAAGGTTCCATTGATGGATTAGATGTAGTAAATGGAAAAGTAAACTTTATTGGCCTTAGAAGCTTGAAATTACAAGAAATATACAGTTTGAAAAATAAGGACGAAACTCAATTAACCCATTTTAATCAATGGGTTATGGAAGAAAGAAAGCTTTCCATTCCTGAAAAATTAACATTTAAAACAAAAGAAGAAGTTTTAATAGAAGGTTGGGTTATGAAACCAATAGGTTATCAAGAAGGAAAAACCTACCCTGCTATACTTAATATACACGGCGGTCCAAAAACTGTTTACGGCGAAGTATTTTACCATGAAATGCAATACTGGGCTAATGAAGGTTATGTAGTATTTTTCTGTAACCCAAGAGGCAGTGATGGTAGAGGAAATATCTTTGCAGATATACGAGGCAAATACGGCACCATAGACTATGAAGATATAATGAATTTTACTGATTTAGTATTAGAAAAATATACCTTTATCGACAAGAAACGAATAGGCGTTACAGGAGGTTCCTACGGTGGATTTATGACCAACTGGATAATTGGTCACACTAACAGATTTAGAGCCGCAGCCTCCCAAAGAAGCATCTCTAATTGGATATCCAAGTTCGCCACCACAGACATAGGCTATTATTTTGTAGATGACCAAATAGGTGCTACCCCTTGGACTGATGTAGATAAACTTTGGGAACACTCTCCACTAAAATATGCAGATGGAGTATCCACCCCTACCCTATTTATCCACTCAGAAGAAGACTACAGATGCTGGCTCCCAGAAGGCATCCAAATGTTCACCGCCCTAAAATACCACGGAGTAGAATCCAGACTCTGCATATTCAAAGGTGAAAACCACGAACTATCCAGATCCGGTAAACCTAAACATAGGGTTAAGAGGCTAGAAGAAATAACCAATTGGTTCAATCATTATTTGAAATAAAAAACCCCCTTCCAATATAATATTGGAAAGGGGTTTTTCTATTCCGTAGGGATCGACGCCC
>CAZAGS010000043.1:0-12424 GCA_964484955.1 uncultured Tissierellaceae bacterium | reverse complement strand
TGATGGTTTACGTGATGCAATTGACCCAAGATCTCAAGAACGTTAGGAGGAAAATCAATGGCACTATTAGATATAAAAAACTTGCATACCTATTTTGAGACTAAGCGAGGTACTGTTAAGGCAGTTAATGGGGTATCCTATTCTGTTGAGGCTGGGAAAACATTAGGTATAGTAGGTGAAAGTGGTAGCGGTAAGAGCGTTTCTGCAATGAGTATTATTAAATTATTAGACGGAAACGGTTATATAGACAGTGGAGAAGTTAAATTTGATGGTAAAATACTATCAGATATGTCAATAAAAGAAATATCTCAAATTAGAGGTAATGATATTTCAGTTATATTCCAAGAACCAATGACTTCTTTAAATCCGGTTTTTACTGTAAATAGACAAATATCAGAATCCTTTATAGTTCATCAAAATATGAGCAAGAAGGAAGCTGCAACAAAAGTTATAGAAATGTTAAATTTAGTAAAGATACCAAATCCAGAGACTGTGGCAAAACAATATCCACATCAATTATCAGGTGGTATGAGACAAAGGGTAATGATTGCTATGGCCCTGGCTTGTGTACCAAAACTACTTATAGCAGATGAACCAACAACTGCGTTAGACGTTACTATACAAGCTCAAATATTAAAATTAATGAATGAATTAAAAGCAAAGATTGGTACATCTATATTATTTATTACCCATGACTTAGGTGTTATACATGAAATGGCCGATGATGTAGCTGTTATGTATTGTGGACAAATAGTAGAAAAAGCACCAGTAAAAACTATATTTGGTCACGATAGTAAATATTCTCATCCTTATACTGAAGGTCTAATGTTCTCGGTTCCTAGACTAGATACTCCTACAGGAACCAGATTAGAAGCAATACCTGGTGCAGTTCCACATCCATTAAACTTACCTATCGGATGTAAGTTTTCAACTAGATGTAAATATGCAACAGATAAATGCAGGGCTGAACAGCCAGACTTAATAGAAATTGAAAAAGGTCATGAAATTCGTTGCTTCTATCCAATAAAAGGGGTGAGATCCAATGGCTAATGAGAAGAAAGTACTTATTAGAGTAGAGAATTTGAAACAATACTTTCCAGTAAAAAAAGCATCCTTTAGACAAAAAGAACAACTTTATGTTAGAGCAAATGATGATATAACTTTAGATATATATGAAGGGGAAACCCTGGGATTAGTAGGGGAAAGTGGTTGCGGTAAATCTACTTTAGGAAGAACTCTATTGCAATTATATAACCAAACTGACGGACGAACAATGTATTATGGTGAAGATATAGATCATGTTGTTCCTGAATATGTATTAGATATACTGAAAAACTTAACTGCAAAAAAGAGAGACTTAATAGCTATACAAAAGAAAGAAAAAGAAGTTATAGCAGCTTTTGATAAAATGCCAGAAGGGGAAGAGAAACTGCTTGCTATAGAAAACAAACAAAATATAGAAAAGCAATCAAGAAACCAATTGCTGGATATAGCTCAATTAATAGGTGGCTTTATGGTAGCAGATGATTTAACCCCTATTAGTGATATCTTGGTTAAAGAATATAATGCTAGTATAGAACTAAGGATATTAAAAGATAAGTTAAATGAACACATGATTGAAATACAAGCATCTAGATCTTTATTAGAAGAAAAAGGTAAAACAGAAGAAGAAATTAATAAAGAACTAGAAAATGAATTAAAAAAAGTCAATCAGCAAGAACAAGAAATTACAAAAAATGAAGAAAAATTAAATCAAATTCGAAAAGATGTAGATAATTTAAAAGGCAAATATAAAGATCATCCTGACTTTGAAAAATATGAAGCCTATTATGACAAAGGTATAAATTTAACCAAGCTAAAAACTGAGGAAATGAGAAGACTCAGAGAAAATTTACAATTGATTTTCCAAGATCCATATTCTTCATTAAACCCTAGATTAACAGTTGGTCAAATAATATCAGAAGGCTTGTTTGCCCATAAGAAATTTGCTAAAAATGATGCTTCCATAAATGAACATATTATTGACACTATGGAAAAATGTGGCTTGGCTCCATACTTTATACATCGTTATCCACATCAATTCTCAGGTGGACAAAGACAACGTATTGGTATAGCCCGTTCTGTTGCCTTAAAACCAAAGTTTATAGTATGTGATGAGGCTGTATCAGCACTTGACGTATCTATACAGTCACAAATAATAAATCTATTATTAGATTTAAAAGAAGAAGAAAAATTAACTTACTTGTTTATCTCTCATGACTTAAGTGTTATCAAGTATATAAGTGATAGAGTAGCAGTAATGTATTTAGGAAATGTAGTTGAGTTAGCTGAAACAGCAGAACTTTATGATAGACCAATGCATCCATATACAGAGGCCTTGCTTTCTGCTATACCTACTACTGATACTGAAACTAGGAAGGAGTCTATAATACTTGAAGGAGATATCCCAAGTCCTATTAAGCCACCGCCAGGATGTAAGTTCCATACAAGATGTAGATATGCTACAGACATATGTAAGGTTGTAGTTCCAGAGTTTGAAGAAGCTAGACCAGGTCACTTTGTGGCTTGTCATCACAAACTCAATCAAGATTAATAAAATATGAAGGGCTTTGATTTATTATGATGTTACAAAAAAAATTAGAACGTGCAATGGATTGGTTAAAAAACAGATCAAATAAAGAAGAAGGTCTAGAAGAAAACATAGAATTAGAGAAGAATGATTTACTAGCTCTGTTTATTTCTGCAATACTTGTCTTTGGTCCAATAATCTTAATTTTACTTCTAATTTTATTTTGGGCAATGAGATAGATAAAGCTTATAATTTAAAACTATTAAAAAGGTAATTAATTTATTAATTACCTTTTTTTATATAAGTTTAAGGGTAATAAATAGTTAAATATATGATAATGGGGTGTAAAAATGAAAAATATAGTAGCTTTTTTCGATATTGATGGAACAATATTTAGAAACTCATTAATGATAGAACATTTTCAAAAACTAATGACCTATGAGGTTATTGACCCTGCTATTTGGTATACAAAAGTAAAAAAAGTTTATTTAGAATGGGAAAGAAGATTTGGGGATTTTGAACAATACTTAGAGATCTTAGCAGGTGTATATTTGGATCAATTAAAAGGTATAGATAAAGCATATATTGAATTCATTGCATCTCATGTTATTGAATCAAATGGTGATATGGTGTATAAGTACTCCAGAGATCAAATAGAGTGGCATCAAAGTCAAGGTCATAAGGTATTTTTTGTTTCAGGCAGTCCAGACTTTCTAGTTTCTAAAATGGCAGAAAAATATGGAGTAACAGAATACAGGGGTACCCGATATGAAGTCGATGAAGACAACAAATTTACAGGTGAGATAGTACGTATGTGGGATTCTGAAAGCAAACAAAAAGTTATAAATGAACTTATAGACAAGTATAATGTAGATTTACAAAACTCCTATGCCTACGGAGATACTACTGGTGACCTATCAATGCTTAGAATGATAGGAAACCCTGTAGCAATTAATCCAAATATGCATCTTTTATTAGCAATAAGGGCAGATGATGAATTATCTAAAAAGACAACTATAGTTGTAGAAAGAAAAAATGTAATCTATAAACTGAATTCAGATGTTGAAATCATATAATATATTGTAATCAAAATGTAAATACTTTTCACTATATAAGCTCTATAATTAGATAGGGTTAGGGTATTTAATAAATATAAGAGGGCATAATTAAACCTTAGGGGTGATTATAATGAAAAGAAATATATTTTTAGTATTACTTGTAATTTTTGCAATATCAATAGTGGGATGTTCAGAAACTATAGGTAATAGCGTAGTTAGTAAAGAGATGGAAAAAGAACTAACTATCTCTAATTATTATCCGTTTAGAGAAAATGCTTATTATGAGTATGAAGGAATTGGCAATGAATTTGCTGAACAAGATGCTTTTTATGAGTATATCGAAGGAAATAGAGCACAAATAAAAGTATTAAATCCAGGAACTTCAGTAGTGAAAGTGGTTGAACATAAAGAGGATACCTTAACTGAAGTTTATTTTGAGGCAGAATTTTATCATATAGAAAATATGATAAATAGCAATAACGAAAAGAATGATGTATTACTAAAAGAACCCTTTGAAGTAGGTAATACTTGGAGTGACTCAGAAGGTCATAAAAGAAGTATAACAGGAATAGATGTGGATATAGATACACCTTATGATAGCTTTAAAGCTATAGAAGTTACTACAGAATTAGGAGAGGCTACCACTTATAAAAGGTATTATGCTAAAAATGTAGGATTAGTAGCTAGCATTTATGAAGATGAAAATGGGCAGGTTAAGACTCTACTAAAATCTATAAATGAAATGCCTTTAGAAAGTGAAATTGTAGCTTATTATCCATCAAAAAGTGATATTGCTACTGTATCTATTAAGAGGAAAATTGAATTTAATACCAATGACAAGATTGAAAAAATATTAGAGTTTATTTTAAAGAATCCTACATCGGACAAAGTAGCTCCAGTACTATCAGAAGGAACACTTATAAACACTATAGTATTAGATAGAGCAAAGTGGGTTTTAAAAGTAGATTTTTCCCAAGAATTGATTTCTGAAATGAGAATGGGGAGTTCTGAAGAAAATGAGATGTTAAAAAGTCTGGTTAATACATTAGGTACCTATTACGATACTGAATGGGTATATATTAGTGTTGAAGGCAAACCTTATGAGTCAGGTCACTATGGTTTAAAAGAAGGGGAAAGTTTTAAAGTAGATCCAGAGAATATCTTTCAATTCAAATAATAAAAGATCCTCATATGAGGATCTTTTAATTATTGTTGCTGTTCTTCTTCCTGCTTCTTATTTTGTTGCTGTTGTTGTTGCTGCTTTTGTTGCTTTTGTTGTTTTTGTTGCTTTTGTTGTTCTTTATTACTTTGATTGTTTTTCAAATTCTAACCTCCTATTACTTTAATGATATAGCCTTATTAGTATTAACAAATTTAATTGTTTTAGTCAGGAAATATCATTTTTCTTGTAATTCAGTTAAGAATCTTGATGGATCTGCTATTTTACCGCTGTTGTATTTTAATGTAATTAAGCTTAGATGTTGTTTTGCTCTTGTCATGCCAACATAGAATAGTCTTCTTTCTTCTTCCATTAGTTCAATATTGCCTTTACTTTGGCTATCAATTGCAGACTGATTAGGAAAATCTCCATCTATTAAATCCACTATATAAACTCTTTCAAACTCCAAACCTTTAATGGAATGAATAGTAGAAAGAGTTATGCCATTAGATACATGCTTTGAATTCATATATAAATGCTGTAAATGCTTTAGTCGACCTATCATTTGTTGTAAATCTATAGAATCATCAGCAATTAATTTCAAGTAAAACAACATAGTAGACAAGCTTTCATAAGAGTTTCCGGATTTCATTGTTTGCTCTTTAAGATAATTATCATATTCTAAAATATTCTCTATATATTTTATAGCATCTCTAGGACTTAGTTTTGATATTCTTTTAAAATCCATTTTTAATTCTCTTAATGTTCTTTTATAAAAATCGTTAATTCCGGGATATTTAATAATTCTATCAAAAACACAGAGCTTCTTGTCTAAAGTTCTAGCATAATTTAAATGCTGCTTTGATATATAGCCTTTCATCTTATAATAAAAGCTTTCATATAAGTGAATATTACTAGTATCATTTGCAAAAATCATAAAATTTATTATATCTTGAACTATCCAATGATTGAAGAATCTAATTTTGGTATCTCTCATATAAAATGGTATTTTATTTTTCTCCAGGCTATGAATTAATCCAATAGATGAAATATTATTACGATATAGAATACAAGACTTAGATATATCTTTATCTTTTAAATCATTTATTATATATTTATATTGTTCAAAAATACTTTGTACTTTTATAATATTAATAGGCTCTAGAAATTCATTGTCAGTAACTATTTTCTTGTCATATCTAATTTTATTGTTCTTTATCAATTTATTACTAATGGAAACTATATTCTTAGATGATCTATAATTATTTTCCATAAAAAATAATTTGCCTTTAGGAAACTTTTTATTGAATTGGAATAAGCCTTTAGGGTATGCCCCTCGAAAACCATAAATAGATTGATCGTCATCGGCTACAATAAATATATTATTTTTTGGATAGGCTATTGTGTAGATTATTTCCATTTGGGCTTTTGAGGTATCTTGTCCTTCATCCACTTGGATGAAATTATATTTACTCCTATATTTTTGTAATAAATAGGAGTTTTTTTGGAGGATTTCCTGGGAAATAGACAACATATCGTCAAAATCTAATAAATTATTGCTTCTTTTGTAGTTTTCATAAGTATTATAGATTGTCTTGAAATTATTTATATCTGTTTTATTATCCTTTAAGTATTCATCAGGTGTAAGCATCATATTTTTAATATAACCAATATCATTTAAAAGATTGTCCAATTTTTCTTCATTTATATATTCTTTATTAATTTCAAAATATATTTTCTTTAAAAGATTGTATTTATTATTAGGATTTTTATGGTCTTCAATTAGGGTGTAAGTTAATTTATTTATATAAGCATATTCTCTAATAAGGCTATAACAAAATGCATGGATAGTAGAAAATTTAGCAAGATTAGCTTCTATGTCAGAAACTGTACTGTTAAAACGCTCTTTCATATCCAAGGCAGATGCTTTACTAAAAGTAATAGATAAAATGCTTTCAGGATCTATATTATGATTTTTTATTAAATTAATGGTTCTATTGAGAAGCACTGTTGTTTTACCAGCACCAGGAACTGCTAATACCAGTGCAGGCCCCTTAAAATGAGCTATTGCTTTTTCTTGTTCCATACTTAATTTCATAAAAACACACCTTTTTATTGTATAATCTAATACATTTTAACATAAAGAAGGATTAAAATATAGATTATGTCATAAAAACTCCTTAAATGCTTTATAAAAGGGTAAATATATATTATACTAGTGATTAGAGATTGAAAGGATGAATCATAATGAAAAAAAGGTTTAAAGCATTTGATGATTTATTTATAAATTTAATCAATGAAAAAATGAATAATAAATATTTAGATAGATTTATGTATAGGGTTACAGATTTAGGTGGAGCTATTTTTTCCACCCTATTTTCTTTAGTACTCTTAATTTTTGGTAATAATCGTATAAAACTAATAGCTGTGGAAGCTTTAGTAATACTTTTTATAAGTCAATTAATAGTTCAAAGCCTAAAGAAATTATTAAGTAGAGAAAGGCCCTATGTAATATTAGAAAAACTAAATACTTTTGGGATTGATTTAAGTGATTATTCCTTCCCCTCAGGTCATACAACAGCAAGCTTTTCAATTGCAACAACTTTAGCCCTAAATATGCCAGGATTGACTGTTATAGTCTTTATATTAGCCACTATAATTGGAATTTCTAGAATATATTTAGGTGTTCATTATCCTACAGATGTAGCTGCTGGAATTATTTTAGGTGTAGGCACCGCAATATTAGTAGACTATTATTTAATGAATATAGTAGAGGCTTTAGGTAGTTTTATAGGTATTAATTAAGGTAATTATGGACTTTATGACCATTTTTAATATAATATACTTAGGAGGGATTTTATGAATATGAACAACTTTTTAAAGAGTAGAAGAAGTGTAAGGGATTTTAAAAACAAAAAGGTAGATTTGCAAGTATTAGAAAGTATTGGACCAATTTTAGAGGAATTAGAAAAAGAAGAAGCAAGTAAGAGTCTGAATTTTAAATTATATGAATATGGAGAACATATTTTTGAAAGTCTAAAAGGTAAAGCAGGTTATTCAGGGGTTATGATTGAAAGTCCACATTATATTGCCTTAGAACTAAAAAATACTGATGACCATACAATTATTTACGGTGCCTATTTTATGGAAAAACTTATTTCAAAGTTAAATGAAAAAGGCTTAGATACCTGTTGGATAAGTTTAACTGATGTGGATAGTAAAACTAAAAATGAAATATTTGGAGAATCCAAAGGCCAGGTTACTAATCTTTTAGCATTTGGTTATCCAAAAAGAAGAAACCCTTTTACCCCAGAGCCTTTTAGTGAAAGAATAGGTGTAGAGGAGTTAGTGTTTGATGGGAAAATTCCTGTTCTAGGTGATATAGATGATTTGGAAGCAAAAGGACTTATGGATTTGTTTTATTATGTAAGATTTGCACCATCAACTAAAAATAGACAGCCTTGGAGATTCTTATTAGAGAATCATACTGTAAAGTTGTTATTACAATATGAAGAAGGAGAAGAACCTCTACTGACAGATGCGGGAATTATTATGTATTACTTTGAAGCCTTGGCAAATATGCAAGGAATTAAGAGTAAGTGGAACTTCATAGATGGAGTACACAAAGAAGATAAATTTAATTACAAATTTATAGCAGAATTTAACTTATAAAAAGCGCCTTAGGGTGCTTTTTTCATTGACAATAATCATTATTTAGAATATAATAACATATGAACAGCTACTCATACGTTCTACATAAGGGGGATTGTCATGAAGATTATAGAGTTAGAATTAAATGGCTTAAATTGTACTAGTTGTGCTAATAAAATTCAAAAATTAACTAATGAAATAGATGGTGTATCTTCAGCTAATTTGGATATGGTTACTAAAAAACTTAAGATAGACCTAGTGGAAGATAGTCTAAGAGAAAATATAACAAATACTACAATAGGTATTATAAAAAAATTAGAACCAGATGTGGTGGTTGTAGATAAATCTCAAGGGTCCCAGAAAGACCGGGACCAGGATCACCACCATCACGAAAATATAACTAAGGTCAAGTTATATAGAATAATTATAAGTATAGTTTTATTCGCTACACCTTTCTTATTGAAGTTAGAAGGCACACCACGTCTTTTGGTCTACCTAACCAGCTATTTCATAGTTGGATATGATGTAATCATAAGAGCCCTTAGAAACATTGCTAGAGGGTCTGCTTTTGATGAAAACTTTTTAATGACATTGGCCACTGTAGGAGCCTTTATAATTGGTGAATATCCAGAGGGTGTAGCCGTAATGTTATTTTATCAAGTTGGTGAATTATTTCAAGGCATGGCGGTTAATTATTCTAGAAGGTCTATTTCAGCCTTATTAGATATTAGACCAGATTACGCTAACTTAGAGAGAAATAATGAAATTGTAATAGTAGACCCAGAAGATGTTCATATTGGAGATTATATAATAATAAAACCCGGTGAAAAAGTCCCCTTGGATGGAATCGTAGTAGAAGGTAGTTCCACATTAGATACATCTAATATTACAGGGGAATCAGTTCCTAGAAGTATAAATATTGGAGACAATATTATTTCTGGGGTTGTTAATAATCATGGATTATTAAAGGTTCAAGTAAATAAAGAGTTTGGTGAATCCACAATAGTAAAAATATTAGATTTAGTAGAAAACGCTTCAAGTAAAAAAGCACCAACTGAAAACTTTATAACTAAATTTGCAAGATATTATACTCCTATAGTTGTATTTATAGCACTGGGAATTGGGGTTATACCTACTCTCTTAGGTGGAGACTTTAGAGAGTGGGCCTATAAGGCATTTGTGTTCTTAGTAATCTCATGTCCTTGCGCACTAGTAATATCTATTCCTCTAGGATTCTTTGGTGGTATTGGTGGAGCCTCTAAAGCTGGAATATTAGTAAAAGGTGGCAACTATCTAGAAGCTTTAAATGATGTGGACACTATTGTATTTGATAAGACAGGCACAATAACTAAGGGTGTATTTAAAGTTACAGAAATCATAAGTTATGGGGACTATACAGAGGAAGAAGTACTAGAATTTGCAGCCTATGGAGAAAGTTTCTCAAATCATCCTATTGGAAAGTCAATTTTAGATGCATATAATAAAGATGTTAATAAAGATTATATTAGCGAATACAGCCAAGTATCTGGTAAAGGGATTTTAGTGGAAATAGACAATATTCCAATGATTATTGGAAATAAGAATTTCTTGGAAGAACATAATATAGATGTTCAAGAAACTCAGTCTATTGGAACCACAGTATATATAGCTAGACAATCAACTCATATAGGTACAATTATAGTTAGTGATGAATTAAAGGATAATGTTAAAGAAGACATTAAGGCCTTAAAGAATCTAGGTATAAAGGAAGTAATTATGCTATCAGGAGATAATACTCATATAGCACAATTAGTAGGTGAAAAAGCAGGAGTGGACAAGATTTATGGAGACCTACTTCCACAGGACAAGGTTAGTATATTTGAAGATATAATAAGTAAAAAGAAAGCCCATCACAAAACAATATTTGTAGGGGACGGAGTAAATGATGCACCTGTACTAGCTAGAGCAGATGTAGGGATTGCCATGGGTGGAATGGGTAGTGATGCAGCAATTGAAGCATCAGATATTGTTATAATGACAGATGAAATAGGTAAGATAGGCACCGCAATAAAAATAGCCAATAAAACTAAAAAGATAGTAACTCAAAATATTATTTTAGCAATTGGATTAAAATTATTAATATTAGTATTAGGGGTCTATGGCTTAGCTACCATGTGGCAAGCAGTGTTTGCAGATGTGGGAGTATCCATAATTGCTATATTAAACTCAATTAGAGCACTTAAAGTAGAGGATTAATCCTCTACTTTTTTCTCCATTTATGATAAACTAATAGTTAGAATTAAATTGAGGTGTATTAATAATATGGATAGAATTGACCAAAGAAGAAATAATTATATTATACTGGGTGAGAATTTTTACCTAGATAATAAAAAAGAAAAAGCCATAGAGTTTTTTAATAAAGCCTTAGAATTTCAAGGCACATCTAGTGATGACCTAATAACATTATTTAACATAGCAATAATCTATGATGAAATAGGAAATCATAAAGAATCATTTAATAGCTATAAAAGAATTTTAAAACTAGATCCTAAAAACCCAGGTGCTTATTATGGCATGGCAATAATGGAAGAAAAATTCGAAAATGTGGATAAGGCATTAGAATACTATTTTAAAGCTATAGAATTGGACCCTACTTATGATAGGGCATATTACTTTGCAGCCAATTTATATGATCTAAAAGGTGAAAAAGAAAAAGCCATTGAATTATATAAGCAGGTTATAGAACTGGACCCTTATGATTATCATGCATATAATAATTTAGGCTCATTATATGAAGAACTAGGTGATTATAATCTTGCCTTTGATATGTTAGAAAAGAGCATAGACTTGGAAGCAGAGTTTTATAAATCTTTATTTAATATGGGAGTTGTATATAAAAGATTTAAGAATAATAAAAAGGCCTTAGATTTTTATTATAAATCACTTGAAGTCAATAATCACTATCACTATACCTATTTAAATATTTCCGCAATCTATATAGAGGACAAGGAATATAAGCAGTCTATTGAAATTTTGTCTGAAGGCATTAAGAATAATCCTAATGCAGAAGATCTTTATTACAATAGGGCTTGTTGTTATTCTATTTTAGGTAAAGCAGAAAGTGCAATAAGTGATATAATAAAGGCAATGGATTTGAGTCCATCTATAATAAAATGGGTAAGAAGAGATAATGACTTTAAAAATCTATATAATAATGAAAAATTTATAGAAATAATTAATCAGATTGATAAAGAATAGGAGAGAAAAAATGATTATAATTAAAACCCCAGAAGAAATTGAAAAAATGAAAGTAGCAGGTGAATTATTGGCAAATGTTCACAAGGAAATAGCCAAGATGATAAAACCTGGAATATCAACTATGGAGATAGACAAATTTGTGGAAGAATACTTAGTAGCCAGGGGAGCATATCCTGAACAAAAAGGATATCAAGGTTATCCTTATGCTACATGTGCATCTATAAATGATGAAATATGTCATGGGTATCCAAGAGAAGAACTTCTAGAAGAAGGCGATATAGTAACAATAGATATGGTTGTTAATGTAGATGGTTGGTTAGCAGATTCTGCTTGGACCTATGCAGTTGGAGAAATATCAGAGCAAGCAGCAAACTTGATGAAAACAACAAAAGAATCTCTATACTTAGGAATTGAGCAAGCAGTTATAGGAAATAGAATAGGAGATATCTCCCATGCTATACAATCCCATGTAGAGGCTCAGGGCTACTCTGTAGTAAGAGACTTCGTAGGCCATGGAATAGGTAAGGATATGCACGAAGACCCTCAGGTGCCCCATTATGGCACTGCAGGAAGGGGTGTTAGACTGACCGAAGGTATGGTACTAACAATTGAACCTATGATTAACACAGGGACCTATCATATGAAAATGGATAACAATAAATGGACCTCTAGAACTAGAGATGGGGGACTATCAGCACAATACGAACATACCCTAGCAATAACAGCAGATGGACCATTAATCTTAACAGA
>CAZAGS010000042.1:0-12532 GCA_964484955.1 uncultured Tissierellaceae bacterium | reverse complement strand
CTTGGTAAAAATTACTTGATAAATTTTAGATAATGGTATATACTATAGGAAGAGAATTTTTTATGAAAGGAGATGACTATAATGAAAAAATACATATCAATGATATTGATTTTAATTCTTGTAGCTACAACTTTAGTAGGATGTGGTGGTTCAAAATTAAACGATGGTACTTATACTGGAGAGGCAACAGGAATGAAGCCAGGACTTAAAGTTTCAGTAGTAGTTGCTGATGGCAAAATTTCATCAGTAGATGTTACAGAACACGACGAAACTGAAGGATATGCAGAGCCAGCTTTAGAGCAAATACCAGATGCAATAGTTGACAAAAACTCAACTGATGTAGATGCTGTATCAGGTGCAACTCTTACAAGTAATGCTATTAAAGATGCAGTTAACAGTGCATTAGAAGGCGCAAAATAATAATTTAAAACAAATTAAGAAGCCCTGCTTATATTAATATAATCAGGGTTTCTTTTCTATTTACAGTAAAAGGCCTAGGATTAAAATATAAATCCTAGGCCTTTCCTGTTGTTAATATACTTTGAATTAAGCGTTTGCGTTAAGTAATTCAACCATTTTCCTAACACAATCTGCTGCAGTTCCAGCACATCGTGCTTTTCTTTCGTGATCTCCGTATGCTACTTTTTGAGCTTCCATAAAAATACCTACCGAATCTTCACAAATCACACTATCAGCAACTGTATGAGCTAAGTTAAGATTTTCTGGCTGATATTGAGGAAATTCAGCTGTTTCATACCAAGTAAATAATTCTCTAACTAATTTTTTAGATGTATCTGCATCCGTAACCATTCCTATACAAGTTGCTGCTACTCCAAGAGAACCACAAAGTGTAGCTACTCCATACCCGCTAGCTGCATTAATAAAAGCTTTTGGTGGTATTTGGTCAAATGGATATCCTACATCTTCTGCTAATGTACCGAAGAACCCTTCGGCTACACCCACGCCTCAGCCACCGTCTTCAAAATAAGAATTATAAGCTCTTTCTTCTGCTTTAGCCGCATCTATTTTTGAATACTTAAATGGCCAAGTTGGTGCTCCGTCTACTGATGCTGCTGGTGTAGCTGCACAACCTGTAAGTACTCCACCTAATCCACCTGCTACTGCAACACCTGCTAACGATACACCCATACCTTTTATAAAGTCTTTTCTTGATATTCCTTTTTTGTTGCTCATCAATATGTACCCCCTATGATTAAATATTGTTTTTGTTAGTTAATTATTAAACACTCTTGATATAGTATCATATGGTCTGAAAATTAGCAATAGTTTCTAGAGAATTTATTTGGCTTCTTTACAATATGATCTAAAAACAGTAAAAAGTCTCTTTTATTATAAAAAGAGACTTTTAATTATTAATTAATTATTTATGGTGGAGCTTAGGGGACTCGAACCCCTGATCTCCTGGCTGCCAGCCAAGCGCGATCCCAACTTCGCCAAAGCCCCTTGCTTTACTTATCATATTACAATCCGTCATATTATTCAAGCTAAAAATTTATTTCATGAATATTTTTAATTAATATAGACTAATAAAAAAACAGATTCTCGTATCTAGAATACAGGAATCCGCTTTTCTTTGTTTTGTCTTAATTCTTCATAGGGATATTCATTTACTAATTCACCTAATGCAAAAAATCTCTTTCCGTTTTTAGAGGTATAATAGCATGTCATTAGGCTGACTATAGGAACCCCTCTTTTCTTTGACTGTTGTTGTTCTATCATATAAAAGTCTGTTTCATCAACTATAACTTTATCATATATCTTATACTCATATACCATTTCTTTATCTACAAGCATTACAATTGTATCTAATTCTATATCCATTAAGCCACCAAATAATCTATCTTTATCCTTCATATAATGGCCAGCTAAGGGATAGTTACCCTTACCCATCTCTTGCTCTTTGACCATGGTAGTTGCGCCAGCCAATAAATTGGAATTAGTTACACCTTTTAATATTGGTAAATTCATATTTAGATCATCTATTATAATTTGACCTATCACTGCCTTATTATCAAAGTTTATTGCACCAATTATAGATGATGTAATTTCTATATCTCTAATTGCATCATAGTCATATACAGCTTCTCGTTTTTTATTTTCTTTTATTTCTTCTACACTTGTTTCTACAAAGGCTTTTTGTCCAGTGGTATGGACTCTCTTGACTATTCTACTATTAATAAAAGAAGAAAAAATCAAAATTAATCCTAAGATTATTAATATTACTGAGATTATTCTTTTCATTTAACCACACTCTTTCCAGAATACTCTATACTCCTTATGGCAATTATTTCTACAGGGTCAATAAAGTCACCCTCTAAATCGTATAATCCTACTGCTACAGGCAATTCTGTGCATCCTAATATAAAAAGATTTGCCCCTCTATTCTTCATTTCATCCATAGTAGTATAAAATCCACTTAAATCATCATTTGCTATTCCCTTTTTAATATTATATATGATATTAGTTATGTTTTGTTGGTTTTCACTTGTTGGTTTAATTATATTTATGCCATATTTCTTAAACACCTTATCATAAACCATAACCTTAGCTGTTCCTTCTGTAGATAATAAGCCTACTTCACTTACATCTTTATAATTTTTCTTTATATATTTAGCAGTTTCTTCAATCATATTTAAAACTGGTATATCAACAGCATTTATTAAATCATCATAGAAATAGTGAGCTGTGTTACAACAAATTGCTAAAAAATCTGCTCCTATAGATTTAAGTTTTCTAGCTGAATCAATGATTTTTTCCCTAGGGTCATCTGCTATTACTCCAAGTATATAATCTGTTCTATCTGGAATTGTTGTATTATTATCTATAATTATATGCAAATGTTCTTGGTCACAATTAGCATCTGTTAATAGAACAATTCTCTCAAACAATTTAACTGCTGCCAGTGGCCCCATGCCACCTATTATCCCTAGTACTTTATCCATTTTCCCAACCCCTTTTAAATTTACTACTTATTAGTATATATTAATTATGGAAACTTTTCCATAATATATATCTATTAATTGAACCAGATATTTATTTCTCTTTTAGAAGATTCAATAGAATCTGATGCATGTACTAAATTCATGGTAGTTGTATTAGCGAAATCACCTCTTATAGTTCCAGGTACTGCAATTTTAGGATCTTTATTTCCGACCATTAAACGGACAATTTCAATCACATTTTCACCTTCTACTATAATTGCAACAACCGGGCCATCTAAAATAAAATCAACCAATTCTTTAAAGAAGTGTTTTCCCCTGTGTTCATCATAATGATTTTCTACTATATCCTTACTTGGATTTATCATCCTTATATCCAAGATATTAAATCCTTTTCTTTCAATTCGTCCTATTATTTCACCTATTAATTTTCTATCTACACCGTCTGGCTTAATCATTACAAAAGTTTTTTCCATAAATACACCTTCCTTTCCATATTAATTTAATATTTACCCAATATAGTCAATGTTATACCAAATTACCTAAGTATTCAACAAAAGACAGGATTTCTCCTGTCTTAGTTTGTTTTACTATTCTATTTTCCATTGTTATTGTCTATAATTCTTGTTCCATTACCCACACCGGTTATATAGAACTCAGCCTCATATCCTATTATTTCCTCATATTTAATTCTTACATGGTCTATGAAGTCTTTTACACCGTCTTTTCTAACAATAGCTATAGCACATCCACCAAATCCAGCTCCTGTCATTCTTGCCCCTAGACAGTCTTCATGTTCATTGGCTACATCCACTATTGTATCTAGCTCAATACCTGTTACTTCATAAAGATCCCTCAGCGAATTATGGGATTGAATTAAAAGCTTGCCAATTTCTACTATGTTACCATCTTTTAATGACCTAGAAGCCTTGCCAACTCTGTAATTTTCATATATTACATGTTCTGCCCTATTTCTAATACGTTCACATTTTATCAATGATTTAACTGTGATAAAGTCTTCGATACTAAGTTGGCAAAGATTATCTATCGAAGTAAATTCATTTATAACTCTAAGTGCTTCCTCACATTCACTTCTTCTTTCGTTATATTTAGAATCACTTAATTCTCGCCTTTTATTTGTATTCATAATAACTATAATATTATCTTTTAGATCCATATCAATATACTCATATTCAATTGTATCTGTGTCTAATAATATGGCTTTATCCTTTTTTCCCATTCCAATTGCAAATTGATCCATTATGCCACAATTAACACCTACAAAATTATTTTCAGCTTTTTGACTTAGTTTAACTAATTCAATTCTATCTATTTTATCTCTATTAAATAAATGATTAACCATTACAGCAATTAGTAATTCTAAGGATGCAGATGAAGAAAGTCCAGCCCCGTTTGGAATGTTGCCCCAAACTAATACATCCATTCCACCTACTTCATGACCGGCCTCTAGCATAGTAGATACTACACCCTTTGGATAGTTAGCCCAATCATCTTGGCTATTATAATAAAGGTTTTCTGTATTCCCTTTAAAGTTCTCTTTAACATTTTCTGAAGCAAAATTTAGTATATTATCTTGTCTCTTTCTAACAAGTCCATAGGTCCCTATTTCTATAGCAGCAGGTAAGACTTTTCCACCATTGTAATCTATATGTTCACCAATTATATTAATTCTACTAGGTGAGAAAAATGTCATATAATCCCCTTGTCCATATAGGTCTAAAAACCTAGATTCTAACCATTTTAAGTCCATTATTTCACCACCTAAAACAAATATTAATATTCTTTTATTTCAATAAATATAGTCCATTCCCTTTCTTCCCAAGAATTTAATGAAGAGAGTTTGTTATTGTAATAAGCTCTATTTAAATCATCATAAAATCCATTAGAAGGTTCTAAAGCGCAATTATACTCTCCTTTAAAGCCCCCCTTAGTAATCCATACACCAAGATATGGATTGATTTGGGGATCATAATTGATAATATATTTAAGCCTTTCATCAGTATAATCTAGGCCTACCACTCCACTTTTTATTTTGTTAGTGAAATAATATTTATGAGCCTTTTTATCTTCATAGTTCTTTAAATATTTTAAATCTATGATACTTAAATCTTCATCATTGGCTACATTTAAAACATCTATCATATCCTCTGAAAATATGAACTTTGTATGATCGTTAAATTGGTTTAAACCATGTAGAGCCCAAAGGTAATGTGTCTTATCCTTACTAAGGTTTTTAAGCTTATAGTCCATTCTAATAGTATTTTGATTTTCAATACTTACAGTTTTTTGAAATTCTAAAGGCAAACTATTAAGTTTTACAAGACCAAGTACTTTATTATCTATTATACTCGCATTCCAAGGCAAGCTCCATAAATCCCCATGGTCCGGTAATATATTTCCCTCATAAGCTGCCGCAGGATAAGTGCAAGGGTCTATTGTTGGTAACATTTCATCCATACCAGATGTATCATACTTTTCAAAACTATCCCCATAAGATGGAATATCATATTTTCCTAAAGTTGGTTGGAATAAAAACTCCTTCATCTTGGGTTTATATATGATAGATGCAATCTTAAATCCTAATTCTGGTAAAATACTTAATTTTAATAATTCTGATTCTAAAACAATAGAATTCATATTAAGATGTTTATCCTTACTAATCATAATATCTCACCTATCATTTCTTAACTATATATTTTCTAACGTCTATAGATACAGCCACTATTATAATCAGCCCTTTAATGATTATTTGAAGATAAGGGTTAACTCCTATATATTGTAGTCCGTAGTTAATAAATTGAAGTATTACAGCACCTATTAATACACCTGGTATTGTACCTACTCCACCGGAGAATGATACTCCACCTACAACACAGGCTGCTATTGCATCTAATTCATAGTTTTGTCCAGTTATACTTGTTGCAGAACCAATTCTAGCTGCTTCTAAGTATCCAGCTACTCCATATAATACTCCAGCCATTAAGTAGATTAAAAGTATGTTTTTTGTAAGGCTTACTCCAGATACAGCTGCTGCTTCTGGATTTCCACCAATAGCAAACATATTTTTACCTAACTTTGTTTTATTCCAAATAAACCACATAATTACAGCTATAATAGCAGCATAAAATATTAGATATGGTATTTCAAATGCCTTGTTACCACTTCCAATTTTAAATGCTCCTTTAACTATGGATGTGTATCTAGCATCTAATCCTGCTATAGGCTGTGCGCCTAGTGGTGGTCTATCAATATAAATTAAGGCTGCTCCATAGGCTATAAGTTGGGTACCTAGGGTTATTATGAAGGGATGTAGCTTTAACTTTGCTACTCCAAAGCCGTTAACTAAGGATAATACAACACCTATTAATATTGCAACAAGTAATGGCAAAATTAACGGCAAAGCAGGTAAGTTAGGATACATTCTAGCTGCATAGCTTACTTCTTGTAAAAGAGACGCTGAGACTATTGCTGACAGTCCTAATATTCTACCTGCAGAAAGGTCTGTACCTTGTAATACTATAAGTCCTGCTACCCCTAGGGCTAATATAGCTCTAGTAGATGCTTGACTTAATATATTAGTAAAGTTTTTAATAGATACAAAATTTGGTTCAATTATTATTACTCCCAGGATCATTAATCCTAATATTACGTACAATGCATAATTTAGGGCAAAATCTACCCATTTAGCCTTATTATCATTATCTTTATTAAATTTATTTACCTTTTCGTATTCAGGCTTCTTTTCCATTAAATACACCTCTTACTTTTATAAATATTTCGCTGCTAATGTCATTATCTTCTCTTGGTCTAGTTTCTTTGCATCTTCTATTCCAGCTACACGACCATTACTTAAAACCATTATTCTATCACATATTCCAAGCAGTTCTGGCATTTCGGAGGAAACGAAAATTATACCTTTTTCTTTGTTAGCCAAATCTATAATCAGCTGATATATTTCATACTTTGCTCCTACGTCTATTCCCCTAGTAGGTTCATCCAGTAATAGAACTTCAGGGTTTGTAAGTAACCATCTTCCTATAATTACCTTTTGTTGGTTTCCACCAGAAAGTGAACGTATTGGGGTATGTTGACCTGGAGTTCTTACATTCATACTATCTATTACCCATCCTGTATCCTTTTTTGCCTTTTTATCATTAAAAACACCATAGGTGGAATAATCGTCTAAATTTGCTATAACAGAATTAAACTTTATATCCAGTCCAGCAAATATACCTGTAGCTCGCCTTTCTTCAGTTAATAATGCAAATCCATTTTTTATGGCTGTGGTGGAGTCCTTATTATCTATGGGTTTTCCATGAAGGAGGATCTCACCTTCTGAATGGCTGGCTATTCCAAATATAGTTTCTAGTAACTCTGTTCTTTTAGAACCAACAAGCCCTGCCACTCCTAATATTTCACCTTTTCTAAGTTCAAAGGATATGTTTTGAATTGAAGGTTGATATTTTCCCGTAAGATTCTTAATTTCTAATATTTGGTCCTTAGGTTCATTGGTCTTTGGTGGGAATCTATCTACTAAATCCCTACCTACCATAAGTTTTATGATTTTATCCGTAGTTAAGTCCTTAGCATCTTCTGTTGCTATCCATTTACCATCACGCATTACAGTTACTTCATCGGATATTTGGAGTATCTCTTCCATTTTATGAGATATATAGATAATCCCGCAACCTCTGTCTCTAAGCAAGTTAATTATACGAAATAGATGACTTACTTCTTGTTGAGTTAATGAAGAAGTTGGTTCATCTAATACTAAAATCTTAGCATTATAAGACACTGCCTTTGCAATTTCAACCATCTGCCTTGAAGAAACTGAAAGGTTACCTAACTTTTCCTTAGGGTCCATTTCTATTCCCAAATCTTTAAATATTTCTTTTGTATATCTATACATTTCTTTTTGATCAATAAATATTCCCTTCTGTGGATATCTACCTAACAGGATATTATCCATGACATCTCGTTTTAAAACTTGGTTTAACTCCTGATGGACCATAGATACACCGTTTTCTAGGGCTGTTTTTGGATCAGGGAAAGCAGTTTTTACTCCATTTACAAAAATTTCACCTTGGTCTTCTTTATAAATTCCAAATAAAATTTTCATTAATGTTGATTTACCCGCTCCATTTTCACCCATTAGTGCATGAACTGTACCTGGTTTTACTCTAAAGCTTACATCATCTAAAGCCTTAACACCTGGAAACTCTTTAGAGATATTTAACATCTCTAGTAAATATTTTTCCTCTGACATAAATATCACCACTCTTATAAATACTTTAATCAATTTTCTATATATATTTAAAGGAACCACGCACAGATAAACTTACTATCGATGCGCGATTCCTTTGTCTATTACTTAATTTTCTTTATTATTTATATGCTTGATAAGGAATTCTAACTGATATTCCTGATTCGTCATATTTATAATCTGTTGATGCTATGAAGTCATTTCCTTTAGCTGCATTTACTGCAAGAGCAAATACTGCTTTAGCCATACCTTCACCATCTTGTTTAACTGTACCTGTCATTACTTTCTTTTCAATTAAGCTTTTTGCTTCGTCAGTTGCATCTACACCAAATACTGGTATATATTTGCTAGGATCATCTTCTGTGTTGTAGCCAGCATTTTGAAGTGCTGAGATAGCACCTGATGCCATTCCATCATTGTTTGCTATTATAAATTCTATTTTATCTCCGTCTTTTGCCATCCACGCTTCTACTGCAGCATTAGCTTTTTCATTGTCCCAGTTAGCAACTTGTAATCCAAGTTCTTGTGTTTTAACGCCTTTATCATTTAATGTACTTATTGAGTACTCTGTTCTTGCTATTGCTTCTGGGTTATCTGCATCACCTTTAAGCATTACATATTGCATTACACCATCATTGTTTCTATCAAAATCTCCGTCATTCCAAACTTCTGCCATCATTTCACCTTGGATAATGCCAGCTTCTTCTGGTTTTGTTCCTATAAATCTAGCTTTGTCATAAGTTTTTAATACAGCTTCATCTGGCTCTCTGTTAAAGAAAACTACTGGAATATCAGCAGCTTTAGCCTTAGCAATTACTGCTTCAGCAGCACCAATATCTACTATATTAACTATTAAAGCATCTACTTTCTTCTCAATTAAAATATCGATTTGGTCGTTTTGCTTTGATTGGTCACCTTGTGAATCGTTCATTAAAAGTGTAACTCCTTCAGCAGCCTTTCCTTCAGCTTCTAAAGCTTGTCTAACAGTTGATATATAAGTATCATCGTACTTATAAATTAATACTCCTATTTGTAAATCATCTGATGATTTAGCTCCACATCCTGTTAGTACTGTTGCCAACATTGCTATAACAATTGCTACTGTTAAAAACTTTTTCACATTTATTCCCCCTATTTTATATCTTATATTTTAATTATTGAAGCCATCTTTTGGTGTTGCACAACTATCTCTTAGAAATAATCTTGAATCATAAGTCACCTTGTCTAATGATAATTCATCCTTTTTACTTAAGGAGATTATTTCTCTTGCAGCAGTTTTTGCTACTTTTTTTATATTAAGGTCCACAGAAGTAAGTTTTGGATTGCTTATATTGGCTAGTAATGTGTTATCAAATCCTATAATACTTAGTTGCTCTGGTATTTTTATTCCTGCACTATTACAAGAATTAATTACTCCTACGGCCATAAGGTCATTACAGGCAAATACTGCAGTAAATTCTCTGTCCTTGTTTAAAAGTTCATTAAATATTTTGCTAGTATTTTCCACTACATCCATATTGTTACCTTTTCCTACAGATAATACTTGCTTATAGTCCAATTCTTTATTCTTAATAAACTGATTATAAACTTTTTCTTTTAAATCGTAGGACAAACTCCTAGCCCCTCTAATAAATAATATCTTTCTATGGCCTAAATCGTAAAGATGTTGAAATGCTTCTAGGGTTCCCACCTCTTCATCATAGGAAACAAAATTATAGTCATATTTGTCTATATTGCCACTTATGAGGATTGTAGGTATCTTATCAACTACTGAGCCTATATAGCCGTTGCTTAAATTCTCAACGGAAGGGTCTATTATTATTACTCCATCCATATTCCTGGACATAATAACTTCTAGTAGTCTTTTTTCTTCATCTGGATCATTGTCACTGGTATATAAGGAAAGTGTAAACCTATTTTGTTTTAGCTCGTTATTAATTTCTTCAACTATAGTAGGAAAAAATATATTAGTTAGTCCTGGTACTATAACCCCAATATTAGATGTAGTTTTTAATATTAGAGATCTAGCAATTTCATTTGGCATATAGCCCAGTTCTTCAATAACCTTTTCTACTCTACTTCTAGTATCTTTATGAACAGGATAGTTATTATTTATAACTCTAGAAACAGTAGCTATAGATACTTTAGCTGCCTTTGCCACATCATGGATAGTTGTTTTCATTTAATCACTGCCCTTTCAAGATCATAGAAAACGTTTTCTATGATAATTATATTATACTATATTGATTTTAAAATGCAAGAAGAATATTAAAGGATTTTAAAACAAAATAATCCAAATATCTGTCGACATTTGGATTAATCACTCTTATTTTGCTTTTGCGCCTGTGGCCCCTTGGCTCTTCATTATTGCTTTCATACCTTCTGTAGCTTCTACACTACCATCCTTCAGAACCCATATGGCCTCTACACCCTCTAATGATTCTACTAGTTGTCTACTTTCCTCATAGGGAAGTAAAAAAACAGAGGTAGATAAGAAGTCAGCCAATCCTGAGTCTTCAGTAATCACAGTTACTGCGTGAAAATGATCCCCAGGCATTAAGGTTTTAGGATCAATAATATGATGAATTACTCTATCTCCTACCATATAAAACCTTTGATAGTCTCCACTAGAAACTACTGATGCATCATTTATAAATACAGTCTCTAATATATTTGAGTTGGCACTAAGGCTTAAATCTGGGTTCTGTATACCTATACCCCATCTTTCTCTTATGCCATCTAGGGGTTTTCCTATGGTACGGATATTTCCACCAGCGCTTATTATACCTGATTTCAAGCCATGACTTTGTATTTCCTTTGCAACTATTTCAGTTGCATATCCCTTAGCCACTGCTCCTACATCTAGGCTCATGTGAAGGTCTTCCAAATATACAGTCATATTTTCCTCATCTACTATAACCTTATCAATATTTGTAAATCTATTTGCATTTTCTAAGTCTTCTATAGGAGGTAGTTGTGCATCTTCAGGATTAGCCTCTGCTATATCTCTATAATGTGACCAAATTTTAATAACAGGACCAAAGGCTATATTAGTTTCTTCTCCTGCCTTTTCATACCATTTTTTTGAAAAAAGGATCATATCTATTATTTCTTTTTCTACTTTTACAGGAGCAATACCTGCATTATCATTTATAGTCTTTATATTATTAACACCCTCGTAATTATTATATTTATCATATAATTGATGGAGTTCTATAAACCTATTATGCATAATCTCCATATATTGATCAAATTCTTCTTTTGACTCTGTGTATGCTACTATTTGAGTTATAGTATCAAAAGTATCAAAAAAGCTATCCGTATATTTCTCATATGTGGATTTCTTTTCACAGCCTACTAATATAGATAGTGATACTAGTAATATTAGTATCAACAGTATTCGCTTTTTCATTTAATCACCCTTAACTATAGTATCAAAATTCTATAAAACTGACAAGATAAAAAATTATAGGACTCCCAGTTTTGGGAGTCCTATATAAGATATAAATTTATTATCTTCTATTTGTGTGAGCTAATTTAACAGCTGCTAAATAACTTTCAACAGTTATAGTTACAGTTGAAGTTAACTCTGGAACGTCTGGTACATTTTGGTGTGTTGGATTAGCTTCTTTAACTTTTAAACCAGTGATTTCATCAATAGTTTTACCAACCATCCAATCTTCAAAAGCTTCTTGTTGTTCAAACCACTCTTTTCCGATTGCTGATGCTCCAACCATACCATAGTCGCCTTTTAATTCTTTTTTAGTTTTTAATTCTGCTTCTTTATCAGAAGTAAGTTTACCATCTGCATCATAAGCTACTTTTGTTTGAGCTACGTCATTAATAACTCCTACAACTTTACCATCTTTGTCAAATGCTGTTGCTGACATTGTAGTATCAACTTGAGCTACTGGCAATACCTCTTTATTGTTAGCGTCTACGCCTTTATCTTTTGATTTAGCAATTGAAGTAAGAACTCCAAGACCTACTGTTTCTCCACCAACTACATCTTGTGCATTATCCCAAGCTTCTTTAACTGCAGCTAAGTAGGATTCTACTGTTATTGTAACTGTTGAAGTTAACTCTGGAACGTCTGGTACATTTAAGTGAGTTGGATTAGCTTCTTTAACTTTTAAACCAGTGATTTCATCAACTGTTTTACCAATCATCCACTCTTCAAATGCTGCCATTTGTTCAAACCATTCTTTACCGATTGCTGAAGCTCCAACCATTCCGTAGTCTGGTCCTAATTCTTTTTTAGATCTAACTTTTTCTTCTCTATCTGAAG
>CAZAGS010000041.1:0-12772 GCA_964484955.1 uncultured Tissierellaceae bacterium | reverse complement strand
GCTAATACCATTGTTCTAGTGCATAATTTTATATACCTTTCATCTACAAAGAAATCTGGACTATGTCCTGCTGCATAGTCCCCCGTTCCCACCATAAAGTAAGTAGATGGAACCTGTCCGGCTATGAATCCAAAGTCTTCAGCAGTCATTAATGGCTTCGAGTCATCTATTATATATTTTTTTAAATCATTTTCATTAAATATTTCAGGATCTATATCCTGGATTAATCTAAAATAATTGCCCTTTAGATTTTCAGTAAGTTTATTAGTAAGCACCTTATCATTAACTATAGATGGGTATCCTTGTCGAATTTCAAATTCACATTCCCCATCAAAACTATTGGCTATACCTTTTGATAATTCTTCTATTCTTTCAATAATTGTTTGCCTAGCTACTTTACTCAATGATCTAATCATTCCATTTAGCTGGGCATAATCTGGAACAATATTATTGGCAGTGCCGCCTTTTATCCTTCCAATAGAAAAAGTTGCTACATCAAATGGATCTATATTTTTTGCCAATATAGAATTCAGTGCCACAACTATATGAGCAGCAATATTAATAGCATCTACTCCTTCACCTGGCTTAGATGTGTGTGCTTTCTTACCATATATCTTTATAGTAAAGCCATCTGAATTGGCTGTAGCTACATCTTTTGGGATTAAAATCTTTCCTTTTTTTATTGGCATAATATGAAGTGCTATAGATGAATCCACCTTAGGGTCATTTAATATGCCTAAACTTATCATTTTCTTAGCACCGCCCCCCTTTTCTTCTCCAGGCTGAAATAAGAATTTAATAGTTCCCTTAAATTCATCTTTTAATTGGTTCAATATCTTTGCTACTCCAATAAGACTAGCCGTATGAACATCATGTCCACAGGCATGCATCACATTACTTACCTTAGACTTAAATTCGATGTCTACATTCTCACTAATAGGCAAAGCATCCATATCGGCTCTAAGTAGGAGCACTTTGCCTTCATCTATACCTTTTAGTATTCCTAGAACCCCAGTACCTGCCAAACCTTGATAAATGTCAAATCCTAATTTTGATAATTCATCAACTACTAATTTACTAGTTTTGAATTCCTCAAATGCCAATTCTGGATTTTCATGTATTTGTCTCCTTAGTCCTATTATATCTTCTTCATATTTATTAGAAAGTTCAATTACCTTTTCTACTATATTCATAGCCTCTCACTTCTTTCCTAGTAATATCCCCTTAATTGAATAACATATTATAATATCTCTTAATCTTAGAATCAAAATCACTTATACTTATATGTCTAGCTTCTCTAATGGACTCTTTGCCATCAACATACAACAAGATCCCCGGTATTGTAAATATATTGTAGTGGGCTGCCACCTTCTGTGACTTATCTGCATCTACATAAATAAACTCAACACCTGGATACTCTTTTAATAATGCCAAAACCTTTGGCTTTAAGTCAATACATACACCTCAAGTACTATTTCCAAAATAAATTAATATCATTTTGTTATCCTCTATAGCCTTGTCAATTAGTTCTATAGAATCTATTATAAGCAAATAAATCATTCCCTTGTTTAAAATTTATAAATCCTTTGCCTCAAATGTGTTCCATTGAGATAAGTTTCCTGTTTGGAATCCTTTATATAACCATCTTTGTCTCTGTTCTGATGTTCCATGAGTAAAACTATCAGGGACCACATATCCTTGGGCTTGTTTTTGAATTCTATCATCGCCAATGGCACTGGCAGCAGTTAGAGCTTCCTCTAAATCGCCCTCTTCTAAGTATCCCATACCTGCAGCATGATGTGCCCATACTCCTGCTAAATAATCTGCTTGTAATTCTAATCGTACTGAATATTTATTATATTCTGTTTGACTTATTTTACCACGTAATTCGTGTACTTGATCTATTACACCTAATAAGTTCTGTACATGATGTCCTACTTCATGGGCTACTACATATGCCATTGCAAAATCGCCCGGTGCTTTAAACCTATCTTGTAGCTCTTGGAAAAAACTCAGATCTATATATAGCTTTTGGTCTGCTGAACAATAAAAAGGTCCTGTTGAAGATCCAGCTACTCCACATGCTGATTCAACACTACCAGAAAATAATACTAAAGTAGGTTCTACATATTTTATTCCTTCTTCACCTAATACTTCCGTCCATATATCTTCTGTATCTGCTAATACTACTGATACAAATTCAGCTAATTCTCTATCTTGAGCTGTTTCTTGATATGGTGCACTGGGTTGAGCCGTAGGTAAATTATTAAGAAGGTCCCCCGGGTTACCTCCTAATAAAGTAACTATAATAAGTATAATTAGACCTAAACCTCCACCTATCATTCCTTTTCCAGCGCCACTAGGCCCCCGTTGTCCCCTTCTATCTTCTACATTAGAACTCTTTCTTCTTCCTTGCCATTTCATAACTTATCCCACCTTATCTTAAATTAATTCTATTTTTCTCTTTTTTAAAATATACCCCTAAAATGGTAGTTTACACATTTGGCCCAAAAGAAAAACATCTCAAATATTATTTATTCCAATTTGAGATGTTCTTTTTACTTATCTATTCGCTTTGAACCAATCTATAATATCACTTGACTCATAAAGTGGTTTGTCACCTATTAAAAGCATTGGTACTTGAACTTTCCCACCTATTCTCTCTAACTCCTCTTTATTTTTTAAATCTTTGTTTATATCCAATATTTCCACAGATAAATTGTTTCTCTTTAAATAGGACATAACCTTTTTACAAAAAGGGCATGATTCCATTACAAATAATTTTAATTCTTCCATTAGTAATCACCTCATAATTTTTTGTTAGTTTTATTCTATATTATAGATACCCAACATGAAGATATTAAAACCTTAGATTTTCATGCTACGCTCAGAATAACAAAGTTAAGGTTAATGATTTATAACCTAATGTTATCCCACTATGTTTTGATGCATCGGGCACGATTCTTTTTGAACCTACTAAAATAAAAATCCTATTTGCTCCATATCTTCGGTTTTTACTTGTGATGAAAGCATAGCCTCATAATCTTCACCCTTAGTATGTTCGCTTGTTAAATATTGAGTTCCCTTTCTAAGATTAGAAGCTATTAGATTTAGTACATATATATTATCAAAACAATTATATATGGATTCTCCTCCTAGTCCAGTTAGACAAATAAGTTGGGTATTGCTCTTTTTTGCTATATCCATTAATGGTCTCAATAGATGAGATGAGTTTGTTTGAGCAAATGGATTATCCATTAATAGAACTTTACCTTCTTCTAATTCAGCAAATATATCTGTTTCATCTCTTCTCATAAAAGATAAAAGGCTTGATAATACTACAAATGCAGATAAAAATCCTTCTCCACCAGAATTCTTGGCTACATCTGCCCAGGTAATGGAATATTGTCTTTCTGCTTCTATTTTATAAAGCTTTATGTCTATATTTTTTATTCCTACAACTGTATTATATAAATTCTTTGTTGTAATAGAAGGTCCAATTAGTTCATCAATATTTTCATTGTTTTCAAGACGAATAACCCCACTTTGGGTAAGCTCTTCTACCATGTCCTTTAATTTGCTTCTATATAAATATTCTTCAACATCCCATTCTGGTAGAGAAATCCTAAGCATTTTTATAGGTTTCTCTTTAATCTTTATAGTAGAATTTTTATCTATCTTTTCCATGTTTCTGTGAATATCACTTATATATTCTAGTAGCATTTCTACTACCCTATCTTTTTCCTTTTCAATTATAGCAATATCAACTTCTAGCTTTGCCATTAGATCATCATAGGCTCTAATGGTAGTCAGTAATTGTTCAATAAATTCAATAGGATTATAGATCAATTTAAATAATGTGTTTAAAGGTTTGCTAAAGAAATCATCTTTAAATGCTTTATTTCTAGTTATTAGATCTAGAGATTGAGATAATTTAGCGCTGCAATCATTTTGAGCAATATTTATTTGACGATAATCCCTTAGGAGTTCTCCTCTAAATCTATCTAGTTCATCTCTGTTTAATATGCTTAAATCCACTTCAAAATCAATATTTGTAATCAATTTAAATTCATTGAATTCTGCTAATGCAGAAATATTTGAATTAAAATTATTTAATTTATCATTAACTTGTTCTAAATTATCTTTTAACTGTCTTAACTCTTCTTTTTTCTCCATTATACGCTTTTTAAACTGTGTTAATATTATCTCTTCACGAGCTAATAATTCTATTTTCCCAAGATGGTCATTAAGATTTTTAAATCTTTGCTTTATTTCACTTTCTGTAACTGCTACTTGTGTGCTTAGATTTCCTCTATCCTTGTTTAAGTCCACAAGCTCTGTCTGTTTTTCTTCAATAGCCCTTTCTATAGTTTCTAACACAAAGCTATCATAAAGCTCATTTATATATTCTTCTTCCTCAATTTTTAATCTTTTAGATGTCTTTATTAAATCATCTTCTTGTGCTATAAACCTAGTTCTAGCCTTCTTTAATGCATCTTCTATATCTTTTAATTCACTATTTATCTCACTGGTAATAGCCTTGTACCTAGCCTCAATGTCTTCAATATCCCTTTGGATTAATTGTCTTTCTGTATATGCGGAGTATTCTCCATATTTATCTTCTATTGTTTTAAGATTATTTATCTGTTCTCTTCTAGAATCATAAGCTTTTCTATCATTATCTTCTAGGCTCTTAATTTGCTCCTTCGTGAAGGCAATTTCACTTTTAAGCTTAGTAAGTCTATTTTCAGTTGTTCCCTTATCTTTTCTTTGGCCTAAATATTCCTCATATTTCTCATTTAGTACTATTAGGGCCTGTAGCTTTTGTCTTAAATCTCTGATTTCATTTTCTTTAGTGCTTATATGATTTAAATCTTGTTCATAACTATTTGTAAGTTTAAGCTCATTGCTACGAATATTATTTAATTGATTTTCATAGTCCTTTTCCATTTGTTCTTTATTTTTTAGTTTGTTTTGAATATCTTTGTAATTCTTTTCAGTAATAGTTTGAAATTTTATAGTATTATATCTTTTATCGTAATGGTCATACTCTTCTGTTCTAGTATTTATAAGGTCCTTAATACTATTTATTTCTCTTTCTTTTACCTCTAACATGGTCTTTAATTTCTCTTCATCTAATAAATTATCATTGAACAAGAGATAAAAGTTCACTTTATTTTCCATATGCATTGAAGATTTTATATCTTTAAAATCTACTTCTAGGATTTCCCTTTTTATTATTGGAATTGGGAAAGATGTATATATGCCTAAATTCTTAAATTTTAATTCTTCAATATCTTTTTCCGTCATTATTAATCCATAGGGAATAAATGGATTGTTTTCTACCAGTATTTGATTTTCTTCTTTAGTCTTATTGTTTTTCTTTAACCATTCCATTCCATAAACATAGTGTAAGCCCTCTGCATCTATGGACTCTCTAAAGTCTTTTGGAAGTTCTAGTACTGTTCCTGATTTTAATTTATTATATTCTTCTTCTAATTTTTCAACTTGTCTTTCATTAGCCTTGATATTTGACTGGATGTCTTCCATCTTCTTTTGAAATAGATTTAGTATTTCTTCAGTATTGAAAAGTTTTTCTTCAGAATACCCTATATACCTTATGATAGTCTTTCTGTTTTCTATTTCTGTGTTGTAATCCCCTAGTCTTCCTTCAATTTCCTTAATTTCTTGAGTAATAGTTGCTTTAGCTCCTTCTTTTTCTTGTATTTGCCTATTATATATTTGAAGTTGTTGTTTATTATCTTGAACTTTACTCTTTAATCGAACTAGTTCAATCCCCATTTTCTCAACTAAGTCTTTAGCATTCATTATCCTTAGATTTAAACCCTTATCTTCGTATTCTGCAAGAATATTTCTTCTTAAGTTTTCATTATATAGGTTGTTAAAGCTTCTTTCTAAATCATTATATAACTGAATTTTGGTCTCAATTTTTGATAAATAGCTTATAGTTTCCTTTTCCTCATCTTCTTGCTTTTGAAGTTTTAAATTTAAATCATCATTTTTAACTTTAATTAATTGGATTTCTTCCTCTATTGATTTTATCCATGTTTCTAAATTATTCTTTTCATTTTCGTAATAAACTTTTAAGCTATAGCCTAATTCTTCACGTTCAGGTGTTCTGTCCTTTTCCACTTCCTTTTTAAGCTCTAATTTGTTTTCCAACTCCTGAACTTCCTGAGAATAGTCCCTATATAAATTATATATTTTTGAGCAATTTTGAATATTCCTTTGTCTTATAAGATCACTATTACTATTTTCACATTTAACTATGGTTTCCTCTATTTTAGCTAATTCATCTTGATAATTAGATTTCTTATCCTGTAATTCGTATATATCAAAAGATAGCTCTTCGTATTGAATATGCCTTATAATTTCATTTAGGTTTTCTTCTTTTTCAAGAAGGCAGATTTTTTCATTTTCTATCTGATCTCTTATATTAGTTAAACTGGCTATTAAATTGGCTATAGTGTTTTCTAAATTAGTCTTTTCTTCTATTGTATTTTTAAGGTTTTCAGCTGCTTCTAGCACTGCTACAGTTTCTTCCTTAAATAATAGAATAATGTGTTTTTGTTCAATCTTTGACTTGTTTTCTTTATATTGCTTTATAAATCTGCCTAGAATTTGTCTAAATTCGTCAATACGATTTTTCCCTTTATTAAGTTTGTCCTCAACTGCAGGTAAAAACCATTCTTCTATTAAACCAGTTTCATCTTTTGCATTTATAAACAAATCGGATAATCCAGATTCTTTAATATTAATTTTTTTAACAATAGACTCCCATTCTTTACGGTAGATTTGGTATTCTTCAAGTTTATTAAAATAGTTTCTAGCATTACTACTATTGTTCATATCATATAGGAAGAATTTATATCTTCTATCTAATTTCAAATTCTCAAGTATCTCTTTGCAATTACTATAATTCTTTAACTTTTTATTGTCATTTAAAATACTAATAAAAGGAATATTGTGAATGTCATAATCGTTTCTATCTTTATATTCATGAATAAATTGGATTATATCTAATTCATTCTGACTTTGGTCTTCTCTAATATCTTGACTTTTTCTTACCATCATACCAGTAAGTACATAGCCTGAATTACCATCTAATTTCCATTCTACTAATATAAAAGTTGGCTTATTAGTGGTAAAGTAACTTGAAAATGGTCTATCTTTGCTGTCTCTATAACGTTTGTGAACAAAGGGGGCAATCATCATTTGCACAAGAACAGACTTACCACCTCCATTTCTTAGAGAAAGCATAGTACTTTCTCCACCTAGGTGGAATGTTTCATCATCCACTCGGATACCATTATAATTATAAGATAGATTTATAAATCTAATAGCATTAATCTTGCTCATTCTCATTCACCCCTAGCACTTTAAGTACTCGACCATAATTCTTTTTATTTAATAAATTATAATCCATAAATTGATCCAGCTTTTTTGTAGTCTTTATCATCTCATCTTCTTCTATGTAATCAATTAGATTTTGTTTTTGTAAAAATATCAAAATATTATATAGGAACCCTTCCTTAGTTGTCCTAGATCTAGACCCCTTCTCCTCGCTTCTAAGTGCTTCAAAGGATTCTAACATATTAGAGAAAGCTAATCCATCTCTATCTTCCATTTCTATATCTGCCCTTGAAACCCCTTCCTTCAGCCGTTCTGAAATACTATTTAATAAGTCTCCTACTCTAAAATAATCCCTGGCTTTGCTGCTACTACCTTGACCATCATAGAATTCTACTAATAAAGTTAATATTACAAATTGTGAGAGATAATAATCCTTATCAGTTGCATTTGACTTGCATAGAGCTGCCTTTAAGGTTCTTTTTGAATATCCTAAGTAATCATTGTCCTCCTTGGGAATCAAGTAAATAACATTGCCATATCTTTCAATTATGCTCTTTGAAATCTCACCTTGTCGTTTTACTAATTCCATAATATTTTCGTTTTCTGTATATGCTTTATAGAGGGCTATATCATCCTCTTCTCTTAACTCTCTATATTGGATTAAATAATAAAAGATGTTTTGGCTTTGAGTTATTTCTTCTAATTCATACCCCATGATTTCACTTCCTTTTAAATACTTTATTCTACTTCAAAAAATACATTAGAGCAGTATATCCGCCTTATCTTTCCATTGTCACTATGTATATTTTCAAAGACAACAGGCTCTTTGTCTCCAGTCCTATAGGTAGATATTTTTTTAATATCTTGAAAATCTGGATTGCTAAGGATTAAATCTAAAATACTTTCATTTAATTGAAATTCTAAAACACTATTATCTAATAAGTGGTCTGATCTTTCCTTTTTTAATTCTTCTATATCTATAACCATATTTCTCAGCAACTCTACCATAATCTCTTTAAATATTTCTACAGTAGGTATTAATTCTGTAAAATCCTCATCTAATAAGTCTTTTATATTCCCTAAGGAAATACCTTCATTTTCTACTGCTAAGGTAAGTATGGTATTCAGGGAATTATTATATAAAAGCAACTTTGCTTTTTGTTTTGCAATACGTTCTTCTTGCCACTCTAATTCATCAAAGTAGAGGATTTCTTCTTCATCATTTATTATCTTGGTCCTAATTGGTTTTTGTATCTCTATTGATTTATTAATATTATAAGTCTTATCTACTTCACGATTTAATAGTGGTCTAATAAAATACTCTAAGTTTTCCATAACACTTGAATCCTCTAATACATGATCATATAGTTCATTTCTAAGGTTAAATCTTTTAATTAAAGTCATTTGTGATAAATCCTCTAGCTCTTTAGTATATAATGACTTTAGTTCAAAATGATTTTTAAGTATTTGTTGATGTTCATCTATTGTACGACTTAAATAATCTTCAATAATCTTTAAATTCTTTAGGTTTTCACTGTCTGTCTTGTCCAACTTTTTTATATTAATATCCTGTTCTTCCAATTCCTTTACCCTATCTCTTATGTTTTCTCTATAGCCAGAAAACTTTACACTGGTATCACTTATGGTGTTTAGATTATCTTCTAATAGGGTTTTGTAATCTAGTACAGAATAGTTTAAGGCATTTTGTTTTATCTTTCTCATAGCCTCTTGGATTCTTTGAAATTGGATGCGAAGCTGGTTAAAAATATTCTTAACATCATCTACAGCCTTATCATAGGATGCCTTTTCAATATGAAGTTTAAATATCATTTCATGAATTGTCAGCAGCATATTACTTTCCATTTCTAGAGTAGATAGCATTAAATTATAGCCATCGTCTGTTAAATAATATGATGTTCTTCTTACATCTCCATCTAGATATATTGGCTTATTACCTATAAAACTAGTATGAATATTTTTATATTCTTCCGTTTCAAAATCATAGCCCTGAAAATACATAACCTTGCCTTCATTTCCTAAAATTACATTTACAATAAAATCTCCTAATTGTTTGCACTCTTCATAAGAATTTTGTTTCTTAAAACTTCGCATATTTACCATATCAATAAAGCTACCTATATCATCCATGGTACATGGCTCATCCTTAAGAGATTGCTCCATTATAAATAATAATACGGCAAACATAATATTCGTCTGCTCATGGAAATCTTCAAATCCATATTGTTTCCATGTGGTCTTCGCCAAACTATTTTTAAATAAATATGCATATAACCCTACGTGTTTCATCCTTTTTGGAAAATTATCTAAAAATGATATCATATGCCCTCCTAAAAATCCCTACTGCTCAATATCTCTTGGGGAATATATTTATTGGAACTCAATATTTTATTTATTTCAATCCTATCCTTTTCCTCAAAATTTTCTAGAAAAAGACTACTAATGTTTTTATTTTGCCCTTCTTTGGTAAGGGGTAATGAATTCATATCTGCTTTATTTAGCATAGCCTTATAGGCATTAATATATGGAGTAATGGAGGTATGTTCTTCAAAGACTTTAGAAAGAGATTCATAGATTAGTATTCCCTCATAGTCTAGGTCTCCAAAGTAGAATATATTATTAGATTTATTGGTTAAATATGGCTCAACACAATATGTAAAATCTTTAAATGACTTGGCAATACCTTTTCCCTTTCCATATATAAGGGTTCCAATTGGCATTCCTAATATATCTGTATTTCCTTTAAGTAAATGTCTCCTCATACTATAGAATGTGTCCTTATTTTCCAAAATCAATACGTTCTGTGGAACATCTTTAATATGAGAATAGTATGATAGTGGCTCAGTAGTCTCATAGATATTTAGCTTGTCCAAAGTTACCCCTAGATTTTTTAATATCCTCATACCACCTTCTTTTTGTAGAAACTTTTCTCTACCCCAAATTTCAAAGCTTCTCTCGTTCATAGATACGGGCTCTGTTAATAAATCTTTATTATTATCTAAATAATTGCTTAAGGAAATGATATACTCTTTATCTTCCTTATATCTTTCTAAATTTCTTAAATAATAATCTACTTTTAAAGTGGAATGAAGCCTATATTGCAGTTCTTCCTTATAATGACTATAATCAACAACAGGAGCTATTAACCTATAAGAATTATATAAGGCAGGGCTCTTCCCATTAGTACCTGAGTTCCTTATAGGTCTAATATTGCCCTTCTCTATATTTTCCATAATAAAATCAACCAAAATAGTATAATCCCTAATCTTATAAAATTTTCCTATATCATCTAAAGTCCATTTTCTCTTTTTACTTTCTCTAATAGCATTCATATTCAATGCCTCCTTGTAATAGACGGGTAAGTGGTGGACCAGGTAGGTGCACATTATAATCAGACCGAATAATTAGCTTTTAATATTTCCCTATCTTTTTCCTTGTCCTTATACATTAATTGATCTATATGTTTTCTAAATTCATCTGAGGTCATCTTTGTTCTATAATCGTAAATATCATATCCCATACTAAACTTAAGCTTGTAGGGCATTTCACTGGTTTCATTGTATAATTCAACAGAATTATAGATTCTATCAATAATTAAGTCTAATACGTCCCTATTTCTTATATCTAATATGATACAAAACTCGTCACCACCTACCCGGGCTAATATATCATTGCTTCTAATACTGCTTAAGAGAATTGATGCTGACGCTTTTAAAGCATGATCTCCCACATCATGGCCAAAACTGTCGTTAATAGACTTAAAGTCAAATAAATCTATCATAATACCAGCAAAAGTCTTTTCTTTATTAGCCTTCTCAATTTTATTTGCTAATTCGCTTTCAAAATTACTTCTATTACTTACTCCTGTTAAGTAATCCGTATTAATAGTTTGCCTTTGTATATTTAAGAAGACCAAAAACAAAGATAAAACTAGACTATTTAAAGTTACAGGTATGTCATATGATAATGTTTGTAAAATCATTCCAGCTATTGGCGGTACAGAAAAAAACTGTAAGGCAAAGTAATGTTTTTTGTCAATTTTCTTTTTATTTTTATAAATTACAATAAATGCACTTATAACTATAATTACTTGAATTAATATATCAATAAAGTAAAATGGTCCTCTCTGATAGATATTATTCTCATTTATATAATAAAGCCAACCAAAAGGTAAGGATACAAATACACCTATTACATTAGCAATATTCAAAGCAATTAATCCATGAAATAATCGCTTATCATTAATGGTATCTGGAAATATGTGATAATAAATATACAGTAACCACAATGATGAAATTAGCAAGTTAAATGAAAACACTAAAAAATTTGATACATGATTTACGGCTATATAAATCTTTCCATAATCTCCATCAAATCTACTAGTTATATCAATTACAAGCATAAGAATTGTAACTTGAACTAGTTTCAAATAAATTCTATATGTAGCAGGCATATCTTTATCATTCTTCCCTAATTGATAAAGTATGACTGACAATATAAAAATAGAATAAACATTAATAATCAATTTTCCTGTAAAATTCAAAGGCTTCACCTCCTTGACATGGTGCACCGGGGACGGTTCTTTTTGCACCTGTTACCTGTTTCCTGTTTCCTGTTACCTGCTATTATACACTATTGGATATAAATTTAATATCACTAGCTTTTATATCTTTACAAATAAAAATACGCTAAGCAAACCTTAACGTATTTTTATTTGTAACTATTTAACTTTCTTTACCCACTGGATAAAATTATCTATTACACTGTCCAATCTATTAATGGTTCTTTCGTCAGTAAATTCCCCGGCTTGGTTAAACTTCTGGTCTACATTACCTATAACAACCAAATTACCTGGAAGATTTAGAGTAGCTACTCCTGGTCCGTTCAAGACTTTTCTAAGGTCTCCTTGGCATCTTGCTGTACCTACATTACCATCAGATGCTCCTACTATAAATGTAGGTTTATTAGCTAATACCCTATCTACTCTAGAACACCAATCTAAGGCATTCTTTAATCCACCTGGTATGGAATGATTATACTCTGGAGTTACAAAAAGTACCCCATCAGCGGATTTAATTTTAGCCTTGAAGTCTTTTACCTCTTGTGGTGGATCATTCTCTATGTCCTGATTAAATACTGGTAGTCCATTTAACAGCAGAATTTCAACTTCTAACTTATCTTTAAACTTCTCCTTTATAAATTCTGCGATCTTTTTATTATAACTATCTTTTCTTAAGCTTCCTACTATTGCAACAATTTTCATCTACTTTGCCCCCTATATAATTCTTACTATATAAAGTATACCCATTTTAGCAAGATTGAATAATTTCCCTGATTTCTAGGTGCAAAAAGAACCGTCCCCGGTGCACTAGTCTTTGTG
>CAZAGS010000040.1:0-12842 GCA_964484955.1 uncultured Tissierellaceae bacterium | reverse complement strand
CTTGTAGTGCAGTAACCTTAGCTGACTATATTAGTTTTTTTCTGTTAGGTGTTTCCAATATCTCATTGGCATATTTCTTTTTTGGAGTTTTATATTTTCTTTTCTTTTAATTGAAATAGCATTAAAATAAACTCTCCAAAGTTCCTCATAACTTTCTTCTGTATCTTTTACTAAAAAAGGATCTTGTACTTGTATTTCCTTTATTACCCACTCTTGTTTATTACAAAACACAGCAATTTCTCTCTTAGTATCATGAATTATAAAGTTTTCAGAGCTTAATCTAGCTTTAAAGTGAGGGGCTACCAAGGCGATTACATTATGATCTGGTTCTACTTGGGCATATAAAATATCTTGTTTTATCCTCTTAAATCTTAGGAGCCCTACCAGTCTGTGCCTTTCTGTTCCAACTTTCTTATATATATTGTCAATATTTAATACATCTTGGTTGGCTAAATTTAAATCTACATCTGCCCCTAATTTAAATCCTATTTGCAGGTATTTATATATTTTCATTTCAGAATCTGCTAGTTCAGATAGGTAGGCATAAAAAACCCTTTTAAGACTCTCATGGGAAATTTTATTTTCTATAGCCTCATATACTCTTTGAGATTTATCCATATCTGTTTTAATATAGATCTTTTCTATAAGAAAGTTTTCTATATAATCTTCACTTGCTTTTATATCATCTGGCTTTATTCTAGCATAAAAAGCTTCATAAATAGAAGTTAAGAGTCCTTCAAAGCTTCCATCATATATATAAGTAATCATAATTGGCCACCTATTTGAATCAATTTGTCTTCAAAACTAACTTCATCAAACATGGAAATTTGCCTTACATCATTTTTATCTTTGGAGGGGTTTATTATTTCTGCTTTTAATATATCTGTATTTGTGGATTTACTGCCATAATATTTCCCATCGCATGTAATAAAATGTTGTGCCCTTTTTAATACAATTCCCATCTTTTTTAGATCGTAAAAACTTAATTTTGTAAATTGTCTTGCAGATAATATTCGTCTAGCTGATTTCACTCCAATTCCTGGTATCCTTAAAAGAGTTCTATAATCTGCTCTATTTATCTCTACTGGGAACTGATCCATATTTCTAAGTGCCCAGTCACATTTAGGGTCTAATTCCAAGTCAAAATTTGGTTTATTTTCATCCAATAATTCATGTGCTTTAAAATTATAAAATCTAAGTAGCCAGTCTGCTTGATAGATCCTATTCTCCCTTACTAGTGGCGGAGATTTTATTAAAGGAAGCTTTGGATTTGTAGAAACTGGTATAAAAGCAGAATAATAGACTCTTTTTAGATTAAGATTTTCATAAAGATTCTCTGATAGATTAAGTATTTTTAAGTCACTATCATCAGTTGCCCCTACTATCATTTGTGTGGTCTGACCTGCTGGAACAAAATTAGGTTTAAATCTAAATATCTTTTTCTCTTCTCTTGTTTGTATTATATTGTTACTTATAAATCTCATAGGCTGTAAAATATTTTGTTTAGTTTTCTTTGGGGCTAGGATTTTTAATCCCTTTTCAGAGGGAAGTTCTATATTTACACTCATTCTGTCCACATATTTTCCAACTTGGTCCACCAAACTATCATCTGTTCCAGGTATGGTCTTTGTATGTATATATCCATTAAAGTTTTCTCTTTCTCTCAAAGTCTTAACTACTTTTAAGATTTGTTCCATAGTATAATTAGGGTCCTTATATACTGCTGAACTAAGAAATAATCCTTCAATATAGTTTCTCTTATAAAAGTTTATTGTAAGGTCTATTATTTCTTCAGGTGTAAATATGGCCCTGGGAAGGTCATTTGAACTTCTGTTAACGCAGTAAACACAATCATATATACAATAGTTTGTCATGAGTATTTTAAGTAGAGATATACATCTTCCATCATCTGACCAACTATGGCATATACCAGCCATACTAGCATTACCTAGTCCACCTTTTTTATTTGATCTATTACTTCCACTGGAAGAACAAGACACATCGTATTTAGCTGCATCTGAAAGAATTTCTAGTTTCTTTAGTATATCCATAGTTACACCTACTTTTGTTTTATAAAATTATATCATAAAACAAGGGGCAATACAAACATATGTTTGCCAACAAAATAAAATATAATACACCCTAAAATTCTAATATCATTGACCACCTTGCAAATTTCAAATATACTAAGTTAGTAGTGCAAATATATAATACTTTTCATGTTAACTTTTAGTCAATTAGGGGTAATAGATAATAATATGAGAAAGTTTAGGAGATGGCTTATGATTTTAGAGAGATTAAAAGATTTTTATAATAGAAGCAAAATAACATTTACATTATTATCTATAATGGTAGTTTACTTTGTATTTATGACTTTAAATGGTGGAACTACTAATGGGCAAAATCTAGTTAGATATGGAGCTATGTATGGTCCTTTTGTATTAGGATTTAATCAATACTATAGATTTATAAGCTCAATTTTTATTCATATAGGAATTATGCATCTGTTCTTTAATGGTTATGCCTTATATGTATTTGGTCCTCAAATAGAGAGGCTTATGGGTCCTAAAAAGTACTTATTATTCTTTATACTGACTGGGATTGGTGGAAATATAGCAACATTTTTCTTTAATTTTAGTGTTGTTTCTGCTGGGGCTTCTGGTAGTTTGTTTGGACTTTTTGGCGCTTTTTTATATTTGGTTGTTCGCCACCCAAATATGGTAACACCAGCAGGTAAAAAAAGTATATTACAACTTCTTGGTATAAATTTGTTATTAACCTTTGCAGTACCAAGTATAAGTATTACTGCTCATCTTGGTGGGCTGGTCATAGGATTCTTGGCTTCATTTATATTTGTTAAATAGCATAATATCAATACACCAACTTAATTCCCTACTAGGTTCATATGTTTTGTGCCTGTTAGGTTAACATAAATAGATATCAAGTATCTTTTAAAAAATAAAGGGGATGATTGTTTATGACTTTACCAATTATTTTAGGCAGTATTTTAGCAATATTTATCATTGCTATAATCGCAACTGGATATGTTAAGGCTAGTCCTGATGAAGCTATCATAGTATCCGGATATAAAAGCAAACCTCGAATTATAACTGGGACAGCCACAGTTAAGGTACCATTTTTGGAAAGAAGAGATAAATTGACTTTAAGAGCCATAAAAATTGATGTAAAAACAGAAAGACCTGTACCAACTAATGAATTTATTGATGTAAGTGTTGATTCAGTAGTAACAGCAAAAATATCCAGTGATCCTGACTTAATTCAACTTGCTGCACAAAACTTCTTGAATAAAGATGAGCCTTACATAATGGATATGGTTACAGACGTTCTTGAAGGTAATATCAGAGAGATCATAGGAACGATGACCTTGCGAGATATGATTTCAAATCGTCAAGAATTTGCTAAAAGGGTTGAAGAAAATGCAGTGCCAGATATGGCGAAAATGGGTATTGAGATTATTTCATTTAATGTTCAAAACTTCTGGGATACCAATGGTATCATAGAGGCTTTAGGTATTGAAAATACCTCTAGAATTAAGAGAGATGCATCTATTGTAAGAGCTGATAGTGAAAGAGACGTAAAAATTGCCCAAGCTAGAGCAAATAAAGCATCAAATGACGAAGAAGTAAAATCACAACAAGAGATAGCAGAAAAACAGCATGAGTTAAATATCAAAACTGCTGAACTAAAGAAGGATGCAGATACTAGAATGGCTGAAGCAGACTCAGCTTATGATATTCAAAAAGAAAATCAAAGAAAGACTATCGAAATTGCAACTGCAGACGCAAATCTAGCTCGTCAAGAAAAGGAAATTGAACTTCAAGAAAGACAAGTAAGAATAGAAGAACAAAAGCTTGATGGACTTATCAAGAAAAAAGCTGAAGCAGATAGATATGCAAGAGGACAGAAAGCCGATGCTGATTTATATGAAACTCAAAAACAAGCAGAGGCAGATATTGCTAAAGCTAAAGCTGATAGATTATCAAAAGAAGAAAATGCAATTGGTATGAAGGCTTTTGCCATGGCTGAAGCTGATGGAATTAGAGCAAAAGCTTTAGCAGAAGCAGAAGGAATAGACAAAAAAGCTGAAGCGATGGCTAAAATGAAAGAGGCAGCTGTACTTGAGATGTACTTTAAAGTCTTACCTGAAATTGCTAAAAATGTTGCTAAACCTTTAGAAAATATTAATGCAATAACTATGTATGGAGAAGGTAATACCAGCAAAATGATAGAAGATATAACAAAGGCTACTACTCAAATAACAAACGGATTGTCTGATGGATTAGGTATAGACGTTAAATCTATGCTGGCAGGATTTTTAGGTGGAAAAGCTTCTAGCAAAACTAGTAGTGTTTCTAGTTTTGATATAATCGATGGTGCCGATAAGCCTGTTGACCTAGATAACAAGCAATTTGAATAAAATACTAAAACTATAATTTAAAATCGTATTTAAATAATTGTACCTATAGATGGACATTTTAAAAAATGTTCTAGCTATAGGTACGTTTTTGTTATATACAGTTTGTTTTTAATAACAATAAGGTGATCTCCAATAATTATTAGCTGCAGCTATGGTTTGGAATTCTAAGGCCACAACTTGAGACGCGGCAATAAGACTATCCGGGTCCACTGAGTACATCATTCGTCCACAAATTAGAACATCCAGGTCTGGCTGAATATTGTGGATTGTATGGCGAGCAATTAGCATAGCCAATGCACGTCCCTCCTCCGGCGTATCTGTAATCAATGTTCCACCTGGTATTAATACTAATTCTGAAGGTGGTAGCATATTCATAATATCCCTCCTACTTATATTAAATATTAAGAGTGCTTAAAATCAAACTTAATACCCCTATTTTAATATACGTAGAAGAAGAACTATTTGTGATTATAATTTGTAGGTAAATTCGTTTAAGTCTTTAATCTGTCTAACTCCATTGTTTTCAACCAGATATATCATGTCATATAATTTTAAATTCTCATCATATATTATATGACTAACGTTTATAATGGTCTTGTCTACTGAAAGGATTTGTTTTTCAATTTCAGCTCCTATTTCCCTATCTAAACTAGCAAATATTTCATCACATATAATTAGACTGGTATGGAGATATAAGGCTCTTGCTAGGAGTAATCTTGCTCTTTGACCACCTGAAATATTTGAGCCATTATTTTTTAATCCGTAATCCAGGTCTAAATTATCTAAACCTACTTGTTTTAGGATTTGTTTTAGATGAGCTGTATCATTATCTTTATACAAAGTTATATTATCTTTTAGGCTTCCGTTAAATATAAAACCTATTTGATCTATTACTGATAATTGTCCGTAATAGCTATCTGCTGTAATATCTTTAATATCATAATCATTTACTGTAATAGTTCCTGATTTAAGTGGCAGTTGCCTTCTTATGCTTTTTAATATAGTACTTTTACCTGCACCACTTGTTCCAACAATTAAAACCTTATGATTTTCTTTAATATCTAAATCCACATTTTTTAATATAGTTAAATCTTCATATCCAAGGTCAGCACTATTAAAAGACACTTTTGATATTTTGCTTATTTCTACACTAGCTTCATTTGGCTTGTGTTTTAAGGTATCTTCAAACTCATTAATCACAATAGATATACCAGCCATTTGGGAAATATAAGGTGTTATTCTTTGCATTGGCCATATGGATTGTGAAAAAGCTGTACCCGCCAAAAGTGTGGTTCCTAAGGACATACCAAACTTGTTGGCAAAATATAATCCTACAAATACTAAGGTAAATATAATAGTTATTTGTATAAAACTATTAAGTGCATCTACATGTGTAGATTTCTTATCTACTTCATAGTTATCTTCTTGAACCTTTTTTGCCAAGTCCTTAAATTTAGAAATCCTTGTCTTCTCTAATTGATTTTGTTTTATAACAAAGAAACCATTTAAGGTTTCATTAATATAATTAGTATATTTCTGTAAAGACTTTGACTTAATTTTTTCCTTATCTGCAACTGGCTTGCTGGTACCTTTTGATATAACTATAAAGAAAACTAATAATCCTAAGGCCAAATATAATAAGGTATTACTAACTGTAAATAATATATACATTGATACAGCTAGTTGGGCTCCAGCTTGGATTAACTCAATTAATTTTAGATAAAATCTTTCTTCATAACGGTCCATATCATTGCTTAATTGTGATAGATACTTTTCTTCATCATTATCACTTAGGTTTTTAATATCTAAGTCAAATAATTTACCAACATAAGTTGTCCGTATTAGGACCATACTCTTGTTCATATAAATTGAACTAAGGTATGATATTAACAGATTAAAGGCCAGTTCAAAGATAATTACAATTAATAGGATCTTAGATATTTGAATTAACTTGCTTACTTGACCTGCCACTGCATAGTCTGTAATATAACTTAAGGCGTACAGTGATATTCCACTTATTGCTGCCCCTATGAAAATTGAAAGGGTTAAAAAGGCTAAGGATTTCTTTTCTCCAAAACGTAATTTATACATGGCTAACACCACCCCTCTTACTTAAATCAATTACTTGATCAAAGTTTTCACTTAAATAATCTATATGGCGATGTGATATTACTATTACTGTCTTATCTAAGCTCTTGATAGTTTCATATATTATGGATGATGTGAAATCGTCAAGGCTAGCACTAGGTTCATCAAAGATAATCATGTCTTTATCTTGATATAATTCTCTAGCAATATTAACACGTTGCCTTTGGCCCCCAGAAATATTACTTCCATTATCTAGTAATTCATGGTCTTCTTTTAAATCTAAAGTCATTACCCAGTCATATAGGGCTGTTTGTTTTAAAACACTATAGAATTTGTCTTTATGGAACTTTTTATCTAAGATAATATTATTTTTAATTGTATCATCAAATATAAAGTGTTCTTGTCTTACATATCCAACATTAGCTAAGAAACTAGCGGGATCAATATCTCTTAGGTTCACATCATCATAGAAAATATTTCCTTTGTAATCCCTTAAATTTTGAGTAAGGGTATTAACAAATGTTGTTTTACCAGTGCCTGACTCTCCAAAAATTAAGACTTTTTCCTTATTATGTATGATAATATTTACATTATTTAATACTCTTTTGTCACCATAGTTATAAGCAAGATTGTCTACAGTAATTTTATCCTTTAATTTAAACTTATGATCTAAGGCCTTACTTTCATCATATTGAGTTATATTATTAAATATTTCAATAGAGGTTTTAAATCGATTCATCATAGAAAACCCATTATTCATTCCCCAAATAAGTTGTCCAATTAAATTAAATACCACAACCAAGGAGCTTAGAGCAATATTACCTAGTGAAAATAAATATGCAGCATAAATCAATGTAAAGACCTGAAAGCTTCCTGATATCCAAGACATAATATTCTTTTGAAGTAGATTAATTTGGTAAGAAGACTTTTTATTTTTCTCAAGTTCAACAACATCTTTATAAAAGGTGCTTTTAAACTTATCCACTACTTGATAAAGTTTTATAGTCTCTAGCCCATGTAAAACATTTGTTAAAGCTTGGTGAAACTTAGAGTTTGATTCTAAGACCAAGTGTTTTCTTTTAATAGTTGGTTTTTCAAAGACTTTAGTTAAGGCAAATAAAAGCAGGGCTGCAAATATGGTTGCAATAGCTAGTATAGGCGAAATAAATGCTAATACTATAATTCCCATAAGAAAATTACCAAAGGCATAAATTACATTTAAAATGGATAAGAAAAAGTCAGATTCAAATAAATTAATATCAGATACAAGCTGAGCTTGATATGATTCCATTGATTCCACTCTAAACTCATCAGAGCTTTTAGATAATAACTTTTTAAATGATAACATTCTTACTTGAACCAGCACATCCCGCATAAAGCCAATTCTAAGATATCTAGAGATTACTTGCAAAAATATTGGTGAGAAACCTAGGGCTATAGAGACTAAGCCTACACTAATAATTTCTCTTGAAGAAGTGACTTCTAATAAATTAAAAGCATTAGCTAGTGCAAAAGTAGTCATTATATTAGAAGGTGTAATTATTAAGATTCCCAGAACATAATAGAAGAACTGTTTTTTATTTTGAGTAAACAAGGTTTTTATATCCATATGCATTCCCCCAATGATATTGTACTCACACTAGTAGATTATACCATAAATCAATAAAAAACCGTGGAATTTTCCACGGTTTTTATCTCTTAAATTATAGTCCCATATATCTGTAAAGAACTAGAGCTGCTTCTGCTCTTGTAATTGGATTATTACCTTTAAATGTGTTGTCTTCGTATCCATTTACAAGTCCTTTTTCCACTGCAAATGCCACTGCATTATTTGCCCAAGCTGGTACACTTGCTCCATCTTTAAAGCCTAATACTAGATTAGTTGGTGCCACTTCATTTTGCATTCTGTGAAGTATTACTGCTACTTCATTTCTTGTAATAACATCATTAGGTCTATATTTACCATTACTACCTTGGATTAAACCTTTTGCTGCTGCTTTTCCAACATAATCTGCATACCATGCTGTTGAATCTACGTCTGTGAACATATCTGTTCCTTGACTTACTATATTTTCTCCAAGAGTTTCAACTACCATCTTTGCAAATTCTGCCCTAGTTATTTGTCTCTTTGGTTCAAATTTATTGTTTCCAGTTCCTGTAATTATTCCTTTTCCAGCTAGTGCTTCTATAGCTTCTTTTGCCCATGCTACATCTGCCCCAACATCTGTAAAGCTTACTGTTGCTACAGGGAAACTTGGTACTCCCGCTGTAGATGATGTTGAATAGTACCAAAGTACTTGGTCTCCATCTGCAAGTGTCTTCTCTATAGCTGGGACTGCTGGTGCGGTTCCATTAACGCCATACATCCAACCGCTTAAACCTTCATTCTCAATCTTTTCTATTGCTGTTACAAAATCATTATTAGTATCTATATTGTAATCTAAACCTGTTTTCACAAGTGCTGAAAGTCCTGTTAGGCCAAATTCATCATCATGTTTTAATGTAATTGACTTTGGTCCATAAATTACTTTACCATTATTATCAATTACTGCAACATCTACAGCTACTTCACTTATAACTTCTGCATCTTCTTTATCTTCAACTTTTATAGTAAATTTTGGCTCAGCTCCATTTAAAGATAAAGCTCTTAATGCCCAAGCATTAGATCCTATATTTGCAAATGTAGCCTTTTCTACTAAATAATTTAATGCATTATCTCTATCTTCTACAGTGAGTGTATCTGAGTTTTCTAGAGATTTAATAGTCCATAATACTTCTGCAGTATTAGTTACAGCATCTCCTCCACCTGCATTGAAACTACCATCCTCTTGTAGGTTTTCTTTTTGCCATTGAACAATTGATTGAATTAATTCATCTACACCTGTTTTAGCCAGTTGTACTTTAAATCCTTTTAAAATTCTTCCAGTCTGGCTAATTGACATTAGGTCTGGATATTCTGCTTCAGTTGGGTTTAAAGCCTTAATATAATCAAAAGCTTTATCAGCTTTTTCTAATATGTTTAGTTTTCCTTCTGCTGCTAAAAGATCAAATACAGGTAAGTTTGTATATTCAGAGTAATCTCCATCAACAAAACCACCATTTTCTGTAGCACTTTGTCTAGTTTTTAAGAAGTCTAATAATTGAGCAGCTTCAGCTGTCTTATTTGATGATGCAGCTGCAACATATAGAAAAGCTAATTGCTTAGCATTAATTTCCTCTGTACCATCTGCTTCTTTAATTATAGCATTGGCTATTAATCCATCTAATTCTTCTTCTACAGTTACCCCTTCAAATTCCCAGTCTAATACATTTATCTTTGCCTTATTTAAAACATAAATAGCAAATCCATCAAGTTCAGTATTTGAAGATAAAGCTACTTTTCCATTTTCCATGTACTTATCATAAATATTCTGAACTAATTCCTCAGCTTTTGCTGTATATGCATCTGTAGCTGGTGCAGCAAATACCTGTGATGCTGGTAATATTACCATAGCAATCATAAGCATTGCCATTAATAATGTTGTAAATTTTAATACTTGTTTGTTTTTAAAACTCATTTTACATTCTCTCCCTTTTTTAGTATTATCTTAACATTCCATACTTTATTCTTATTCTATCCAACTTTTCTATCATTGGTCTAGATAAAAAATACAAGAAAAACGCGCTGCTTGTTGCATGAACAAAGTCATATGGTATACCTGAAATATATGAAGCTATAAACATACTTGGTGTTGCTTTATCTGTATACATTAAAACAGAGGCAGCATTCATTATACCTCCATATATTAGAAATGTAATAACAAATCCAAATATAGATAAAGAAAGTCTATTCTTTTTTACAATACCTTTCTTAATCAATATGGCGGCTATAAAGCCAATTAATCCTAAGGCAAACATCTGCCATGGGGTCCAAGGCCCTTGGCCGAAAATGAAATTGGAAACAAAAGCACTCATGGCCCCTACTAGGAATCCTGCCTCTGGGCCAAATGCTATGCCAGAAATAACTACTATGGCTATCATTGGTTTAAAGGCTGGTACCATAAAGAAAATAGTCCTTCCTATTACAGCTGTAGCTGCAAGTACTGAGATAACTATTAACTCCCTTGCTTGTGGGTCTCTGTTTTCAAATACCATGAAAAATGGAACCATAGTATAAATAATTAAAAACATAGATATAAAATAGTACTTTCTATCATTTAAAAATACTATGCCAAACCATATGGTTAAGGGAACAAGTACTAATATGGCAAAGGCCGATACCAAGGTTCTCTTTTTTAGGCCTGGATGTTCTATATTATTTTTATTATCTATAAACCATTCATTTTGCATAATTGAATCACATCCTCAGTGGTTACTGCATTTTGGAATACATGTCTGGACATTCTATTTGCTCCCGTAGTATAGAAACTATTGCCTGAAAAAAATTCCCTAGGCCTATCAGTAGCTATTATAGACCCGTTAAATATTAAGGAAACAGAATCTGCATACTCTGCACAAAATTCTATATCATGAGATACCATAACTATGGTAGTTCCCTTATTAACTAAATCTCTAAAAATACTTCCAAGCTTGATTTTAAAGTGGCTATCTAATGCTTTTGTAGGTTCATCTAGGAGTAATACCTTTGGATTTAAAAGCAAAACTTTAGCCAAAGCAACTTTTTGTTGTTCTCCACCACTTAAATCATATGGGTGTCTTTTTAATATATCTTCAAGACTTAGCATTTGGATTATAGCATCTGCTTTTTCCTGCCTTTTTTCCTTATCCTTTTCAATTCCCTTTAACATTTCATATATATCTCTTTCAACAGTCATTTCAACAAATAGAGCTTGTGGATTTTGAGGCAAGACTGCAATATCTTTGCCCATATTAACTCGACCTCTGTAGGGCTTATTTAAACCCCCAAGGATTGACAACATAGTAGTCTTTCCAGTGCCATTTCCCCCAACTATTGCGTGAAATTCACCTTTTTTTATCTGAATGGACAAGTCTTTTATTACATCCTCTGAATTTTTATCATATTTAAACCATATATCTTTTAATTCCATTACTGTCTCTGATGATTCTTCAACTTTTTCTTCTAAGATACTTGGATATTTAACTTTTCTATTCTTAACTTTCTCACTTAACCATTCCCTACTACTTTTTATTGATAAGGGATAATTTTTATCCTCTAAGGTCTCCTCTTCAACTGCAGCAAATATATTCATATATGATGGCAATGCTTTTGACATAATATGGCCTGATTCTAATATGATTCTACCTACATTCTTTGGAGAATCATCTATTATTATTTCCCCATTATCCATTACAAGAACCCTGTCACTCATTGGAAACAATTCTCCAAGTCTATGTTCAGAAATAATTATTGTGGTTCCAATATCTAAATTTATCTTTTTAATAGTATCTAAAAATTCTGTGGCTGCTAATGGATCAAGTTGTGCTGTTGGTTCATCCAAAATCAAAACATCTGGTTGCATGGTCATTATTGATGCTAGGTTTAATAGCTGTTTTTGACCTCCTGATAACTCTGTGGTCTTTTTCATAAACCACTGACTTATTCCAAAGAATGTAGCCATCTCTGCTACTCTCAGTCTTATGGTCTTATTGTCATATCCCAGACTTTCCAAGCCAAAAGCTAGTTCATGATATACCCTATCTGTTACTATTCCATTTTCAGGGTTCTGTAGCACATATCCTATCTTTGAAGTTTGACTTCTTAAATCTATGTCTTCTATTGGTTGGCCATGAAATAAAATCTGCCCTTTTTTTATCCCATAGGGACTTAAGGCTGGTTTAAGATGCCTTAACAAGGTACTTTTACCACTAGAACTTTCTCCACATATGGTTATAAATTCACCTTGTTTTATCCTTAAGTTTATATTCTTTAATTGCCTTTTATCTTCCTCTGGATAGGAGAAACTTAAATCCTTAATTCTAAATGTTTCCATCTTATGTCCTCCATTATCCCTACAATTATTGGTAAAAAGAAAATAATCCCTATGCTTATATAAAATAAGATGCTGTATATTGAAAAATTAGCCCATTTTACTAAAGGGTATATTCTAAAATAAAATATTCCTTTACTTAGACCATATAAAAATATCAATGTTAATAATCCCATAACAAATGCAAAGATTGAATCCCTGCTATCAAACCTAAAAATTGAAAAACTAGTTCTTCCCTTTAGTCCATATCCTCTCGCCTTCATACTATCCGCAGTATCTACCCCATTTTCAAGAGCCCAAGTTAACATAATTGAAAGTATTTTTAGTCCATTTTTTGCTCTTTGAATTAAGTTTCCTGTACGAAAGTC
>CAZAGS010000039.1:0-13037 GCA_964484955.1 uncultured Tissierellaceae bacterium | reverse complement strand
TTTTTTATATATTTCGAGTCACTAAGGGTATTATACTATTATTTTAATTTATTTACAATATAAATATAAACCCAAGAATCTTTTACATAAAGAATCTTGGGTTTTAAATATATTTGGGTGGACACATAGGTCCACCCCTACCAAATTGTTGTTTATCTTTTATTGTGAATTGTACATTGTCAATTGATTATACTATTCTAGCTTCACCATTATATACCTGTCCAGATTCACTATCTACAGTTACTATATCTCCATCTTTCAGTAATATAGTTGCATTTTCTGCACCAACAATTGTTGGTAAGTTAAAGTTTAATCCTACTATAGCTCCATGTGAAGTTAATCCACCTTCAATAGTTACTATAGCCGAACTTCTTTCAATAAATCTAATCATATCTTTATCTGTATTATTACATACTATAATGTCACCATCTTGAAATTTCGCTAAAAGTTCTTCTTCACTGTTTCCTACACAAACTCTACCAGATACTGAAGAGTTTCCAATACCAGTTCCTTTTAGAAGGATTTTTGCTATTGTATGAACTTTTATTAAGTTTGTAGTTCCGGATAAGCCTGCTGGTATTCCTGCTGTGATCACTACTAAATCACCCTGTTTTACATAATTATTTTTCATAGCAGAAGCTACAGAATTATCTATTACATCATCGGTATTTAAACTCTCAGGTGCTAATACCGGATATACACCCCATTCTAATGCTAATCTTCTCATTACTTCTTCAGTAGTTGTTACAGCTACTATTGGGGCTTTAGGTCTAAATTTACTTACTGATTTTGCTGTATGTCCTGAAGATGTAGCAGTAATAATAGCTGCTGCTCCTAGGTCCTGTGCTGTTGTACAAGTAGCTTTACTAATTGCGTTTGTCGTTGTTATTTCCGCTCTATTTGTTTTTAGTTTTAATAGCTCTGAATAATCTAGAGATTCTTCAGTTCTAATTGCAATATTATGCATAGTCTTAACTGCTTCAACAGGATATTTCCCCGCTGCAGTTTCACCACTTAACATAATTGAACTACTTCCATCTAATATTGCATTTGCTACGTCAGTTACCTCTGCTCTTGTTGGTCTAGGGTTTCTCATCATAGAATCTAACATTTGAGTTGCAGTAATTACTGGTTTCCCAGCCAAGTTAGCTTTTGATATTAATTGTTTTTGTACTAATGGCATAATTTCTGTTTCAATCTCCACTCCTAAATCTCCACGAGCTACCATTATACCGTCTGAAGCTGCAATTATTTCATCTATATTGTCAACGCCTTCTTGGTTTTCAATTTTAGAAATGATATCTATATCATGACCATTATTATCTTCTAAGATTCTTCTGATTTCAATAACATCTTGAGCTTTTCTTATGAAAGATGGTGCAATAAAATCGATTCCATTTTCAATCCCAAATATTATATCTTTAATATCCTTTTCAGTTATTGCAGGTAGGTTTATTTTTACCCCAGGTACGTTTACGCCTTTATGGTTACTTAGGACACCAGAATTAATTATTTCACATTTAATGTCTGTACCTTCTATAACTTCCAAAACTTGTAATTCTACTAATCCATCATCAATTAATATTCTATCTCCTATTACCACGTCTTTAGGTAAGTGTTCATAACTTTGGCTTACTATAGTTGAATCTCCAAGAATATCCCTTGTAGTAACAGTAAAAATATCCCCTTGTTTTAATTCTACAGGTCCATTAGCAAAGTCACCTAATCTTATTTCTGGGCCTTTAGTATCTAGCATAATTGCTATAGGCATATTTAATTCAGATCTAACCTTCTTAATTGTCTCAATTCTGGCACGATGTTCATCATGACTTCCATGGGAAAAATTCAATCTACACACATTTAATCCATTTAAAAATAAATCCTTTAATACTGCTTCTGATTCTGATGCTGGCCCTATGGTACAAACTATTTTTGTTTTCTTCATCATATGTTATTCCTCCTAAATTGATAATATCTTTGCATTATTATACATTTCCATATCAAATTCTTTTTCTGCTTTTAAAGCTTCTGTTATATCTAAATCTACTAACTTATTGCATTTTATACCAAGTGCCCTGCCTGATTTATTATCTAATAAGAGTCTAATTGATTTTCTACCCATTTCACTAGCTAGTATTCTATCAAATGATGTAGGTGTTCCACCTCTTTGTATATGTCCCAAGATTGTTACTTTGGTTTCTGTATCAGTGGTTTCTTCAATGGTACTAGCTATTTCATAAGCATTACCAACCCCTTCAGCTAAAACAATAATATGATGTAATTTTCCTCTATTTCTTCCTTGCATGACTTTTCTACATACTTCATCTATATTAAATTCTACCTCAGGTACAATTATACTTTCTGCTCCACCGGCTAAGCCAGAATAAAGAGCAATGTCACCACAGTGTCGCCCCATTACTTCTACTACGTTTGCTCGTCCGTGGGAACTGGATGTATCTCTTAGTTTGCCCATGGCTTCAACTACTGTTTCAACGGCAGTGAAAAATCCAATACTATAATCAGTATAGTTTAAATCATTATCAATAGTGCATGGAATTCCTATTGTTGGTATCCCAGCATCTGATAGTGCTTTTGCACCTTGCAATGTACCGTCTCCACCTAATACAACTAAACCGTCTATACCAAATACCTTTAGTACATTTATTGCTTTTTTGAATCCCTCTTTAGTCTTAAATTCTTCAGATCTAGCAGTTTTAAGTACGGTTCCACCTCTGTGGATTATATCTGCTACTGAAGACAATTCCATATCATCAATATCTCCATTAATCAATCCATTAAACCCTTGTCTAATACCCATCATTCTTATATTGTTATATATACCTGTACGAACTACCGCTCTGATTGCTGCATTCATTCCAGGCGCATCTCCTCCACTTGTGAGAATTCCTATTGTTTTCATAGTTACCTCCAATATATGCTTATAGTATTCCTAGTTCCATCATAGCCATTTGTATATCCTGAGATTCAAAACTAGGTGCTAATATTTCATAAAGATCATCCTCACCATCTTGACCGAATAATCTATGTTTTACTAAAAATCCTTCCTTCGCAAGTTTATCTATTATTTCTTTGGAATGGTCATATCCTGTAGCCACATATACAGTTGTCCACATGCTAATTCCTCCTTGCACAATATTAATATTATACCACAACATATAAATAATTACATAGCCCTAACTTAATTTTACAGAATCTACACCAAGTAAGTCTTGTAACTCTCTAATTAATTCTTCATTTTCACCACATATCCATAATGACCTATCAGCTACTATCATTTTATTATGATTTTCAATATATACATAAACAGGAATATCTCCTGTGTATCTTTTTAAAATAGGTTTTATTTCTTCAAATATATCTTCATCTCTATCCTTTGAAATCTTTAAGTAAATCTTCTCCATCTTAAATTGTTTTAACTCTCTTATCTTTTCACATATTATCTTTGCTTGTTCGACTTCTGACATACTTAGTCTTCCTTCAATTACAACTAATCCATCTTCAAATAAATATTGATTAAATCTATCATAGGTTTGAGGAAAAACTATGCATTCTACAGAACCATATAAATCTTCTAAAGTTATAAATGCCATCATATTATTATTTTTAGTAATCATATTTTTCTTCTCTATTATTATCCCACCAATAGTTACCCTATCTCCATCTCTAGGGCCTCTAACTACAGAGCTAGAACTATCTAAATCCTCTAATAATTCTACTGTAGATATATTAGATAGCTTTTTTAATTCTTTTTCATAAGGTTCAAGAGGGTGACCCGATACATATATACCCAACATTTCCTTCTCCATAGCTAATAAGGTCTTCTGAGGAAATTCTTTTAAGTCTGGTAAATTATCTGTTTTAATACTATTATCCACAGTATCAAATAATGAAAATTGACCTTCTATATTTCGTTTTCGGTCAGCATGAATACCATCAATAGTTTTTTCAAATACTGCTAAATATTGAGTCCTATTGTCACCTAGGCTATCTAATGCCCCACACTTAATAAGACTTTCTACAGCCCTTTTATTCATAGCTGATGAGTCCACCTTCTCTATTCTTTCAATAAAATCAGTAAAACCAATAAAGGGTCCCTCTTCCCTAGCCTTTACTACAGCTTTTATGAAATTATCTCCTACATTTTTTACAGCGGTAAGGCCAAACCTTATCTGATTCTCTGTAGCTGTAAATTTGCTAAAAGAGTAATTTATATCAGGTGGCAACATTTCTATACCAAGTCTTTTGCATTCTTGAATATATAATGAAACTGAGGAACTACTTCCCATTTGAGATGATATTTGAGCAGCCATAAATTCTACAGGATAATAATGTTTTAACCATCCAGTCCTATAAGCAACTACTGCATAGGCTGCTGAATGTGATTTATTAAATGCATAATTTGCAAAATCTATCATTAGATCATAAATCTTTGAAGCTGATTTTTCATCCACACCATTTCTAATAGCACCTGGCACTAATATATTTCCTTGATCATCTACTTGACCATAAATAAAGTTCTTTCGCTCTTTCTCCATTACATCCATTTTCTTTTTTCCCATGGCTCGTCTTACTAAGTCAGCTTGTCCAAGTGAATAGCCACCAATATCTCTTACGATTTGCATAACCTGTTCTTGATATACTATACAACCATAGGTCTCATCTAATATATGTTCTAGCTTTGGATGAATATATTGGATTAAGCTATTATCATGTTTACAGGCTACAAATGTAGGTATTTGATTCATTGGACCTGGTCTGTATAGTGAGTTTGCAGCTATTAAGTTTTCAAATCTATTTGCCTTTAATTCTTTTAAGAAAGCTCTCATACCAGGGCTCTCAAATTGAAATATACCTAAAGTTTCTGCTCTAGCAAACATGTCTAATACATTACTGTCCTCATAAGAAATTTCTTCAAAATCTACTAACACTCCATGGTTTTCTTTTATTAGTGCAACTGCATCTTGAATAACCGTTAAAGTCCTTAGTCCTAAAAAGTCCATCTTTAAAAGACCTAATTCTTCTAGTTCAATCATATTATATTGGGTTGTTATAGAGTCACCATTGCGTAGTAACGGAACATATTTGGTAATAGGTTCCTTAGATATAACCACCCCTGCAGCATGAGTAGAAGTATGCCTAGAAAGCCCTTCTACAGCCAATGCAATATCTATTAAATTTCTTACTTCATCATTATTATCATATTCTTCTTTTAAGGCCTTATTTACTTCAAGAGCTTTACTAATAGTCATTCCTAAATCTGTAGGTATCATTTTAGCAATATAATCTACCTGACCATAACTCATATTAATAGCTCTTCCTACATCTCTAATTGCTCCTTTAGCAGCCATAGTTCCAAAGGTTGCTATTTGAGCTACCCTATCAGCGCCATACTTTTGTATTACATACTGAATTACTTCTTCTCGTCTCTCATAACAAAAATCTATATCGATATCAGGCATAGTAATTCGCTCAGGATTTAAAAATCTCTCAAACAATAGGCCATATTCCAATGGATCAATGTCTATTATTCCAAGGCCATATGAAATAATACTACCCGCCGCTGATCCTCTACCTGGGCCAACTATTATACCATTATCTTTAGCGTACTTAATGAAATCCCAAACAATTAAAAAATAATCTACAAAACCCATATCGACTATAGTTTTAAATTCATAATCAAATCTATCTTGTATAACTCTTGTTATCTCTTTATATTTTTCCTTTATACCTTCCATTGATAATTTATATAAATATTCACTGTTCGTAAATCCTTGTGGAAGTTTAAACTCAGGCAGATGCAGATTTCCAAACTCTAATTCAACATTACATCTTTCACTAATTAATACCGTATTTTTTAAAGCATTATTATATTCTCCAAAAAGATAATTCATCTCTTCAGGAGATTTTAAATAAAATTCTTCTGTTGGAAACTTCATCCTATTTGTTTCATCTACTGTTTTTCCAGTTTGAATACATAATAATACATCATGAACCAAAGCATCTTCTTTTCTTAAATAATGAACGTCATTGCTACATATTAAGCCTATACCCAATTCTTCACTTAATTTTACTAAATCACGATTTACTGATATTTGTTCTTCCATGCCATGATTCTGTAATTCCAAGAAAAAATTATCTTTACCAAATATATCTAAGTACTTCTCCGCTATTTCCCTAGCTTTATTATAATTGTTATCTAATAAATATTGTTGAACCTCTCCACCAAGACATGCCGACAAAGCAATTAATCCCTTACTATTTTCTTTTAATATATCATGATCAATCCTAGGTTTATAATAAAATCCATTTACATAGGCTTCGGACACTACTTTCATTAGGTTTTCATAGCCTTGGTTGTTTTCGGCCAATAAGACTAAATGATAATTGCTTTTATCTTTAGCTTCTTTTTCAGTATATTTATTTATAGCAACATATACTTCAGACCCTATTATAGGTTTAATGCCTTGTTTCTTAGCTTCTTTATAAAATTGAATAACTCCAAACATGGAACCATGGTCAGTAATAGCCACAGCATCCATGCCAAGTTCTTTAGTTTGATAGATTAAATCCTTGATTCTAATAGACCCATCTAACAAGCTATATTCCGTATGAACATGTAGGTGAACAAATTTATCTTTATAAGTCATTTTGTCTTACCTCTCTTGAATTAATATCTTTATTTTATCATATATTACATAAATATTATAAAAAAAGTCCCACTTTTGTGGGCTTTAGTTTAAATCTTATTCAATACATTTGAAATTAGTGAAAAATCTATAACTCTAAAATCGTCTAATATTCGTTCAGTCCAATTTGGTGTTTCTTTATCATTTAAAAATTTTCTTGCAGTTAATATACTTTCTTCCACTATCATTAAACCACTAGTATCTAGTTCACCTTTTTGATTTGATAATAATATACTCTTATAGGGAGTTTCATTTGGCTTTATACTTCCTGATAAAGGATGAGTAAGTAGTTGGTATCCTTCATGTATTTTGTTTCTTACCATTTCTAATATAGCTACATAATCAAAGTTTTCATCGTAGATAATTTCCAATTTATCCTTATATTCTTCATATACTAATTGATTATTAGTTATTAATATTCCCATTATAGTACCTTAAACTCATTAATAATTAAAGCTTTCAAAGCTTCAACTGCTTCTTTAGAGTCTATTCCTTTCGCTGATATTATTACATCTTCACCATGAAATGCACCAAGAGACATAATTCCAATTATACTTTTTCCATCTACTTTTTTACCTTGAGATTCAAGCCATATATCACTTGAATATTTGCTAGCTACTTGAACAAATATAGCTGCTGGTCTAGCATGTAAACCTTCTTCATTGATTAATTTAATACTAATACTTTCCATTTACTTTACCCCTCTCAATTTATCTGCTAATTCTTCTATTTTTCTAAATCTATGATTTATGCCTGATTTCCCCACTGGAGGCTCCAGCATCATACCTATTTCTTTAAGGCTAGCATCTGTATTCTCTAGCCTTAGCTCTGCTACTTCCCTTAGGTTATTAGACAATTTATGAATTCCCATATATCTATCTATAATTTCTATATTCTCTATTTGTTTTAATGAGGCATTTATAGTCTTCCCTAAATTTGCAGTTTCACAATTTACTAACCTATTAATATTATTCCTAATATCCTTTAATACTCTAATATCTTCTAGCTTTAAAAGAGCTTGATGAGCTCCAATAATATTGAGAATATCTACTATTTGTTCTCCCTCTTTTATATATACAACATAATTTTCTTTTCTCATAACAATTTTAGAAGAAAGTCCAAAAGAATTTATAATAAGGGACAAGTCCTCTCCATGATCTTCATAATTAGTTACAAACTCTAAATGATATGTCTTTTCAGGATTACTAATAGATCCGCCTCCTAAGAAAGCGCCTCTAATATATGCTCTCTTGCAACATCTTCTTTTAATTATTGATTCAGGCATTTTATAATCAGGATGAAAGATATTTGAACCATCTGACTTAATAAAACCTACATCTACTAATATATTCATAGATATATTTATATCACTAACCCCTACCAAATAATTATTATTCTTTTTTAGTTGTCTATTCCTTCTAACCATAACTTCAACATCTGTATCATAAAGCAACTTTAGTATGCTAAAGATTCTTCTAGCTATAGCTGCATTTTCTGTGTTGAATTTTAGATTTAATTTATTTTCACCTAGGATTTGAATTGTGCCACACATTCTAACTAATGCAGATAGCTCTGCTAGTGCACAATGATCCTTGGTTATCGGGAGTCTAGACAGTTCATTTTTTGCTGTTGAAGAAAATGACACAATATCTCCCCCTATTTAAAATAATTCTAATCCTCTTTGGATTATCTTCTTTTCATCTTCATATCTTACAATGGCTACAGCCTTGTCTATATGAACATACATGGCCTCTACAAATCCCTCTTTTTTTTGAGGGAAACAATCCATAGTATTGCTTCGCATTAAAAACCAATGAACAGTCTTGGAAACGATTTCATTCTCTTGTAGATTCTTATAATTATAGTGTATTTCTCCTATATAATCAATTATCTCAGCTTTTACACCAGATTCTTCTAATACTTCTCTTAAGGCAGTAGCTTCTACTTTTTCATTTTTTTCTATTCTGCCCTTTGGAAGTACCCAATCCCCATTATATTTCTTTAATAATAATATGGCATTTCCAAAGACTACAACACCACCTGCACTTACTTCCACCATATTAATCATCTCCATACATTAAATAGTCTAATATTTACATTATACTATATTTTACTAGTCTTATGTTAAGATCATACAAAATCATCTCCTTTACAATACTATATCATCCAAAATCTATTTAACTCTTCTTTAAGTTGTATTTTATTTTTTATACTTAAATAATGGCTCCACTCAGTAGGAAGTAAATTTTTGTATCTATATGTTTTATATCTATCGTCAATAAGAAGTATACTACCTTTATCTTCTTCTGATCTAATGACTCTCCCAGCTGCTTGAAGGACCTTATTCATTCCAGGATATACGTAAGCATATTCAAATCCAGCTAAACCGGTATGATTGAAATAATCTTTTATTATATCCCTTTCAAAACATATCATTGGCATTCCAACACCAACTATTACAGCACCTATAAGTTTATCTCCAATAAGGTCTATTCCTTCTGAAAACAATCCACCTAAAACAGCAAATCCTATAACTTCTTCTTCCTCAAAATATTCCAAAAAGTCTTCACGCTGTCTATCACTCATTTGCCTATCTTGAATAAGCAAATTTAAGCCAGAGTCTTTCTCTTTTAAAAGTTCATACACCCTATTCATATATACATAGGATGGAAAGAAAATCAGATAATTGCCTTTCCTTGAAAAAATAAAATTATATATATATTCTACTATTTCTTTATATGTATTTTCCCTATCCTTATATTTAGTTGAAATACTATCTCCTAGTAAAACTGATAGGTTATTTTGTGGAAATGGGGAGCTCAATCTAATATGGTAGTCTTCTTTTGAGCCACCTAATAGGTTCATATAATATTCTAAGGGTGTAAGAGTTGCCGAAAACAATATACTGGCTCTTGATCGTTTTAAAGCTTCCCTTAGCAAGTAGGATGAATCTACACAATATAATTTAAATATTATATCTCCATCTACTTCTTGAATAGAGGTAACGTAATGGCCATTATAGAGCTCATATATTTTAATAAAACTTATTAAATTAAAATATAAGTCTAATACACTTTCATAGTCTTCATTATTCTTTTCTTCTATTAACCATGGTTCAATTAATGTAATTAACCTTAATATAGGAAAATAAAAATCACTTATCTCTTCTCTTTGGTAATATTCTTCATTAATATCCAGATCCTCTTTAATCTTGATGAAAATATTGCTACATTTGTTTAAACTTTTATATATTTTAGGATACGAAGTCTTAAAACTAACTTTTAAGTCCTTAAAACTATTTCTATTAATCTCCGCGGAAAACATTTCTCGTGATCTATCCACTAAATTGTGAGCCTCATCCACTAAAAATATATAATTACCACCAGCTATATCAAAGAATCTTTTTAAATAGACTTGAGGGTCAAAGATATAATTATAGTCACATATAATAACATCCGCCCATAGGCATACATCTAATGTAAATTCAAAAGGACATACCTTATGTTTTTCAGCATAATGGATTATTACATCTCTTGTCATAAGGTCTTCTTGTTCAAATATATCCATAATTGCATTATTCACTCTATCATAATGCCCTTTAGCATAAATACAATCTCTAGGATTACATTTAACTTCATGGTTTAAACAGATTTTATCTTTGGCAGTGATTATAACCGTCTTAGCTTTTAATCCCCTAGCAATGAGCATATCCATAGAATTAGTAGGTACTTCTCTAGTTATGGTTTTAGCGGTTAAGTAAAATATCTTAGATGCAAAGCCCTCTCCTATAGCTTTTAATCCAGGAAACAAGGTTGACATAGTCTTACCTATACCTGTAGGAGCTTGAACAAAAAGGTTTTTTCTCTCTTCTATAGTCTTATAAGCTGCAACTGCTAACTCCCTTTGTCCTTTTCTATATTCTTTAAAAGGAAAGTTTAATTCTCTTATGGATTCATTTCTAGTGTTTTCCCAATCAAAGCTAATGCTAAACCATTGGATATATTTTTCCACAAGAAAATAAAGAAATTTCTCCAATTCTTCTAGACTATATGCTCTTTTAAATATCTTCTTTTTCTCAGTTTCAATATGGAAATATGTAAGTTGGATATTTATGCTCCTTAATTCATTTTGAGTACAATAAATATATCCATAGCACATAGCCTGAGCCCAATGGATTTCCTTATAATCATCTTCTATTGTGTCCAAATCCTTAGTAGTACTTTTTATCTCATCAATAATTGTTTCATCAGGTAGAATAAATATACCATCAGCACGCCCTTCTAAAATTAGAGTAAAATCTTCATAGTCTACTTTATGTTTTAATGTATACTCAGCTTTATATTCCTCACCATAGGATCTTTGAACTTTTTGATGAGCTCGGGTCCCTTCTATTGCAGGAATATTAGATCTAAAGCTATTATCTATATCACCTGAACGGAGTACAAATTCTATTAAATTTCTTACAGAAATCTTTATCTCTTTATTCATCCATACACTACCTTTTTCCCTTAGCTATATCTATTAAAACTTGGCTTAATTCCATATTGTTGTGCCTAATGTAAGTTTTTCTAACGTCTATTAAATTTTCAGATATTAACTTAATACCTTTTGACCATAGAAACTTCTCATCATCATCAGTTGCAAGAACCTGTGATGAGCTATCACTTGTATATTTATTTAAGATTTCTACAGGCAATTCTTCAATATTACCAATAACATAATCTAAAAAATCTTCCCTGCTATGATTTAAAATAGCTATAACATGGTCTGATAAACTAAAATCTTCTGTTTCACCAGGTTGAGTCATTACATTGCTTATATAGACTTTTGGCGCAGGAGAATTATAAATATCTTCAACTATATTATTTATTAAAAGATTGGGAATTATTGAGGTGAACAAACTTCCTGGACCTAATACGATTAAATCAGCCTCTTTAATAGCATCCACAGCTTCCTCCAATGGATAGCTTATCTTTGGTTCAATGAACATTCTTTTAATCTTACTTCCAGTTAAATTTACAACTTCAGGAATTTGTGATTCTCCTTCTACTATCATTTGATTTTCTAATTCCGCAAAAAGAACAGCTTTTTCTAATGTCATAGGGAGTACTTTTCCCGTTACTGCAAGTACGTTACTGGTTTCTTTAACAGCCATTTCAAAACTACCGTATATCTCATTCATGGCTGCTAATAGTAAATTCCCAAAGTTTTGTCCTTTAAGTATTCCATTCTCAAATCTATAGCGAAGTAACTTTTCCATTGTAGGTTCTGTATTGGCAAGAGCTAATAAACAGGCTCTAATATCTCCAGGTGGTAGCATTCCAAGGTCCTCTCTTAAGATACCAGAGCCTCCACCATCATCAGAAACTGTAACAATCGCAGTAATATTGTGGGTAAACTTTTTTAGGCCTCTTAGAAGAATAGAAAGCCCTGTTCCACCGCCAATTACAACTATTTTTGGCTCTTTTAGTAAATCCGTTGAATCTATTATATATTTTTTCATCGCTATACCCCTTGTATATGCTTATTTATATCCCTATGATTTACTATAGTTCTATGTCCATTGGAAATTAATATTTCTGCTATTTTATTTGCAATAGCTACAGATCTATGAAAACCACCAGTGCACCCAATACCAATTACCAACTGAGTCTTTCCTTCAGTTACATAATAAGGAATTAAAAATTCTAGCATGTCTAAGGTCTTATCTATAAATGTATTAGTTTGTGGCCATTTAAATACATAGTCCTTTGTTTCCTCATTTTCACCAGATATATGCTTTAATTCTGGTATATAAAAAGGATTTGGTATAAATCTTACATCAAAAACCAAATCTCCATCCATTAAAATCCCATTCTTAAAACCAAATGAAGATATAGAAATGGTAATATTTCTCTTTTCTCCACCTTCCAGGAATATATTAGCCATTTCTTCTTTTAACATACCTAAGGTAAGGCTTGAAGTATCTAATATATAATCTGCTCTTTCCTTAACTTCTTTTAATAATTCTCTTTCCTGGTTAATTCCGTCTATAATATTTCCCTCTGGATTTAAGGGATGGGGTCTTCTTAGTTCTTTATATCTTTTTATTAATACTCTATCAGATGATTCTAAAAAAAGTATTTTGTAATTTATATTTCTAGTTCCTAAATCATCTAGTGATTTAAATAAGTCATCAAAAAATAAACCACCTCTAATATCTACCACAACCGCAATATTATCTATTGACTTCTTTGATTCAATACACAATTCAGCAAATTTTGTTAGTAGGGCCGGTGGAAGGTTGTCCATACAAAAGTATCCCATATCCTCCATTACCTTCATTGCCTG
>CAZAGS010000038.1:0-13287 GCA_964484955.1 uncultured Tissierellaceae bacterium | reverse complement strand
ATTTATAATATATTTGCTTTCTGAAAAGATACTTTTAGCAATTTTATCTTTCCAAAAATCATATAATGATTTATACTCCCAATCTAGGAATTTGGATTGCATTTCTAATCTATAGGGTACAATTCCATCGAAAGGTCGCAATATACCATAAAATCCTGATAAAACACGTAAATGTTTGTCAATATAATCTAATTGCTCGTATGTAAATATTCCTGGTGCCATATATTGATATTGTAGGCCTTCAAAAGAAAATATTGCAGGTGTTAAATTACACCTTAAATCCATTTCTTTAATTCTAATAAAATTTTCTTTTGCCAGCTTATCACTACATTTCCAGATGGATTTTAGTTCAGCGCAACTTAACTTCTGTAAATAATTTAATAACATTTGAGTCTCTTCCGAGAATATTGGCATCTGTCTATGTGCAAGGACATCATTATCTGTTTTCATTTTTTTAGCAGGCGAAACAATAATCTTAATATTTATCACTCCATATAGTTTATATTCAAAATGTAATATAATTCTTAGTGTATTCAATATAACAATAAAGCTATTCTAAATCAATATAAAGCATTTAGCAACTATCTTCCCATGCAAGATATAGTTCTTATATCAAAGTCAAATGATCAAAGGGGTCAGACCCTTTTGATCATTTCTCCTTTAAATATTTGTTTTGGTTTCAGGACTTGCTATAGACCTAATAATTAATATACCAGTTAATACACTTAATACACTTCGAATATTTATACTAGTTAAAATTAAAGAGATAGTTCCTTTTATAGAGGCTGGGTGTCCAATCCCTAATTTCATTATAATTTCATATGGTAACACTAGCAAAACCACTAGGCCTATTGCAGTAACAAAGCAAGTTTTATTTAAATTAATTCCATTTTTAAATATAAAAATTACCTTCTTATATTCTATTAAGATTCCAAATATGATTAATACAAGAACTTCTAATGTCCTATAGATATTATATTTTTGAACTTGAATCTTTTGTGCACTTTCTTGTAAGCTTAAATCTAATATGCTAAAAATATATATACTAATAAAACCTAAAGCAATTACAAACAGCATGGTATACAATTCTTTTCTTTTCATAATATCCCCTTTCTATTGCATTATATATTATGATAAATCTAAACTTGCTATTGAACTTCTTGTTTATATGCTATGTTGCTCATTATTCCAAAACAAATAATGAGAATCAACGGAACGATTAATAGGTACTTAAGGTCGTAAATACTTATCATTAACTGTGTCTCATATATTCTCCCAATACCAGCAATAGGATATAGCCATATGGCAAATAGATAATAAAAATATGAATTCTCAAACAGTGAAATAATCAATATAATTATCAAGTCCAACATACCAACCATACATACAATAACCGCCTTATCAAATCTCAACTTAATTATATAGCCATAAATAAACCATAATAGAACAAAGATCATTGCTAATAATAAATCCAAGAAGCTTCTAACTCTAACATTCCATGCAGAAGAATTATTAATGTACACAAATGAAATATATCTTATTATTGATGCTATACCTAGTAATGTAAAACCTTTACTTAATAATTTTAGATTGATATGAATCTCTCCTCTCGATTTTGATTTACTTATTAGATCTTTACTCAGTTATCACCATGGATATCATTATCTATTTTCATCTTTTTAGCAGGTGAAATAATAATCTTAATATTTATCACTCCATATAGTTTATATTCTAAATGCAATTTAATGTTTATTGTATTCAATATAACAATAAAGCTATTCTAAATCAATATATAGCATCTTTCAAAGATAAATTTAAAGCTATGACTAATTAATATTAATCATAGCTTTAAAAGTTTCAAATCATTCTAAATCTTCTAAATGATCAAAAGGGTCTGACCCCTTTGATCGTTTAGAAGATAAAGGAAGCCTAGGCTTCCTTTATACTTATTAACTAATTTAATTTAGCATCGTATAATACTTCACCGTAACTAAGAATGTGTTCTAAAAATCCACTTCTATCATTATTACTTTCTAATAATATTGGTTCAATATTAATATCAAATCCTCTTCTAATTTTATATAATCTGGCTTCTTTATCTAAAAAGTCTCCTTCAACTTCATTTACTATTACTGCCACATCTATATCACTTTCAATATGATTAGTTCCCTTAGCATAAGACCCATATAATACTACCTTTTCTGGATTATATTCAGATATAATAGCATCGATAAATTTATTTAGTCTTTCATAAACTTGGCTAGTGTCCATCTGTAAAGCACCTCCGTATCTGAAAGTATTGTATTACATCTTTCTTCAGTAAGCTCGGAAAATAATCTATCCTTTTGACTTGGATATCTCGCTTCGATATTCAGTGGTTCTAATATATCAATTATATCCTTTAGATCTTCAGGTATACTATCATAAAAACCACCCTTTTGTGATAATTTAAAAAGACTATGAGTAAATGGAGGAGTTTCTTCCATCAAAAAAACATAATAGGCCTTGAATATCTTTTCAATAGTTTGATGTAGCATAAAACCTACATAAAGATATCTCTTAGCCTTTAGCATTGCTATCGCAGTTTCAAAATCATATTGTGCCATTTCAATCCAATAATCATATTTATTTGATTCCATGTAGATCAACTCCTTATATAATTATCGCTAACTTTATTAGTTCTAGTATACCATAAACTTTGGATAAATCTATAATTTTAAATTATCTTCCTCATATCTAAATGATCAAAAGGGTCTGACCCCTTTGATCATTATCCTATGGTAGATATTGTTCTTGTATCTTAGTTATATCTCCATCCTTTGTATATATATGGAAGATTGGGTCATAGCTTGCATCTTGTAGATATTTATGAAATTCTGATTTAGTGACTATTTTAGAAGTTACAGTTTCCCAATTAATAAGATTATACTCCGTATCTTCGGCCATATATAAACTTTCAGGATAAGAAGTAGGGTTATAGATATAGTATCCATTGTCTAATGTATTAGGGTCTATATTTAATTCTTTTAAACGTTCTACATCATCTAATTCATTTAAAAACTCAATTCTATCAATATGAATCATAGAATCATCTAATTCAAATTTTGTAATATAGGCTATATAGTGACTTATGGGAGTCTCAAGGAAGTCTTCTAATGTGGCTGGATTCTTAATTACTAATTCTCTCTTTTTAACCCAAATCTGTCCAAGCCCATTTCTTATAAAGTTAAATCCAACTTCAAAAGGATCTCCAAAGGCTAGATTTTCACCCTTATCAAGTTCTTGTTGTAAATTCTTATAATAATCTCCTATCTTTAAATCAGTTTGTGGGTATTCATAATAAATTGTTCCATTACCATCCATCCATCTTTCTACAGCCCAAATCCCTTTACCTCCTTGAACTACTGGTTGGGAAAGTAAAACCTGACAAGTATCCCCTGAAGATGAAGGGAACTTTATAACTATATGGTTTCCCTTGTATGTTTCATTTGGCAATATATTGTCTCTTTCTAACATGATCCGTATGGCAGTTTCTTGACCTGCCAGTGAAGTCATATTAAACTCTGCAGTATAAACTGGACCTAAAAACTTAGTAGTTTCCCCTTCATAAGTAAATGCTAATAGAGGTTTCCCCATACTTCCATTTTCCGTAAGCCAACCATCTATTACTTCCATTCCTCCTGCAATCATTATATTAACATCTTCTGGTTTTAATCTATATTCAATATTCCAAAGTTCCACAGGAGTTGAAAGTATATCTTCAAAACTAGCTACTCTTTCTAGGCTTATAATTTTACTTTCTATAATCTTAAATCCTCCACCATGCCCATCTATATTTTCATAGCCTTTAATCATATCTTCTACAAATTCCTCTGCATAATCTTTCACAGTCATTGATTCCACTATATTAGGACTATTAGTTATGTCTTCTTTTGGATTGCTTAATAGGCCAATACTAACAGCTATTATTGCAATAATAGTCACTATACTAACCCAAAATTCTGGTTTCTTATAATTTAATATATTTTTAATTCTTCCCTTTGTATTGTTCTCACCAAAAGCAATTGGAGAACCTCCTATAATTCTTCTACCAGTAGAAAGTGATAGGAGAGAAGTCGAATAATCTTTTTTAATGTCGCTACCTAATTCTTTTATCACCTTTTCGTCGCAAGAAAGTTCCATATCTTCTACCATAAGGAAAAATGATAACCAAACTAGTGGGTTGAACCAGTGCATAGAAACAACTAAAAAAGCTATAAACTTTAAAATATGGTCATATCTTTTAATATGTGTTTGCTCATGCTTTATAATATACTGTTTTTCCATTTCTGATAATTTCTTTGGTAAGTATATCTTCGGCGTTATTATTCCAAAGACAAAAGGAGTTTTAACAATAGTATTTTCATATATATTATCCGATATATGAACCGCTGACTTTAGTTTCTTATGTAATTTTATAGTTGTTACAATACTATAAATAGTTAAGCCTATTAATCCCAGTATCCAAATTGTTCCACCAAAAGCAATCCATATCTGCATTGGGTTTACACTGGCACCTACTACAGGTGCAGGAAGTGAGTTATTTACTACACGATCTATTACAGTAATACCGCTATTGATTTGTGGTAGACCTGCATAAATAATATCTTCTGGGATTGCCTTTGTATTAATCCTCATTAGGCTAAAGATACTTTGAAATGAAAATGGTATAGTTAGCCTTAATAATACTACTGACCATAGACTATATGAGTAAATCTTTGGTGCCTTCTTTAAGAAGAAACGAATTAATATAATAAACAAAATCACATATGAAGATGTAATACTCATATTAAGAATGCCTAAAAACAATTTATCCATTACTCTTCCTCCTTATGATCATTTATTAGCTGTTCTAACTGTTGAACCTCTTCAACACTTAATTTGGTTTTTCTTGTAAAAGCCGCTAAGAATTTAGGTAGTGAACCTTCAAAGTTTTCTTCAACAAATATCTTGCTTTGTTCTCCATAAAAATCTTCTTTTTTAATTAAGGAAATTACTGTACTTTTATTGTTTTTAAATATCTTTTTATCTTCTAATCTCCTTAGCATTGTATAAGTAGTGGATTTCTTCCATTGGAAGTGTTTTTCGCAAAGTTTTACTAAATCTGGTGACTTAATAGGCTCATTAGCCCATATAATATTTGCAAATCTTTCTTCTGCTTCAGTTAGTCTATACTCAGTCATATATATCATCTCCTTTAGTCTACAGTTAATAGACTATCACTAATTATAGTTTACTCTCTGTAGACTAACATGTCAAGAGATAAATTTAAAGCTATGACTAATTAATATTAATCATAGCTTTAAAAGTTTCAAATCATTATAAATCTTCTAAATGATCAAAAGGGTCTGACCCCTTTGATCATTTACATTAGGAACATTCCTACTATGGTTGTTACTACTAATCCTATGACTACTGGTTTAAAGTTTCTTCTAGTTAATTCAAATGGGTCAACTCCACATATTGCTGCAGCTGGTATTACTGCCCAAGGTATTAAAGTTCCCCCACCTACCCAAATGGCACCGATTTGACCAAGTGCTGTTAATGTTCCTAGTCCTTTTCCTAAGGCTGCACCAAATAGTTTTGCTACAGATCCAGCTAAGGATAGTCCTGAGAAGCCTGAACCATCTAATCCAGTTATGGCACCTACACTTGTTAAAGTTACTGCTCCTACTGCTGTATTTAGGGGTACTGCATTAGCCAGGGCTATACCAAGATCATTAACTATTCCTTGTGAAAATTCAGGTAGGAAATCCCCCACTACACCGACAAACCCTTCTCCGCCTAAATAGAAAAATGCTGCCACAGGTATAACAGGTCCAAATATCTGGAATCCAAACTTAAGCCCTTCTACTATATATTTAGTTACTTCCTCTAAAGCTTTTCCTTTATGAACTAAGAGAGTTACCACTATTAATATAAATAATGCTGTTCCTCCTATTAAGGCAGTTGCATCTCCACCTTGTAGCTTCATTGCCATCATTGCCCACACATCTAAAGCAAATAGGATTGGTATCACTATAGCCAAGGTTTTTTTAGTTTTCCCACTTAATATGTTTTTGAAATCCTCATCTTCTTGGCTTTCTACTGTCCTAGTATCCTCTTCCATTTTAAGCTTTCCACTTTTCAAGTCTTTTTTCAAAAATATAAAAGCAAGAACTGTGGTCACTACACCCATTACAATTATCAGAGGTATACTTGCTGATATTAATTCTCCAACAGGCAGGCCTGCTGCATCCGCTGTTAGTTTTGGCGCTCCTTGGATAATAAAGTCACTAGACAATGCAATTCCATGGCCAAATATATTCATAACCATGGCTACACCCAGTGCTGGAAGACCTGCTCCCATAGCTACAGGTAGCATAACTGCCCCTATAAGAGCTACTGCAGGTGAAGGCCAGAAGAACCAAGATATTACCATCATCAAGATTCCTATCACCCAGTAAGCCCAAGTAGGATTTTTTATCAGTTTTGTAAATGGTGATATCATAATTTGGTTTATTCCAGTTTTCATTAATATGGTACTCATTGAAACTATCACTGAAATTATCAAAATCGTTCCCATTAGTTCTACAATAGCATAGACAAAGCTATTAAATATAGTAGCTATCCCTTGAGTAACTGAATTTGTGGCTACTAATGCTAAAACAAATATACCTATGATACAAACCAATGAAGTATCCCTTTTCTTAACCATTACTGTTAGAATTAATACAGTAAAGATAATGTAGATATAGTGTAATGCGCCTAACTGGATATTCATAAAAAGTCCCTCCTATAATAAAGTATTAGTACTTTAGAATATGCAAGAGGGACTTTTGTGGTGTAGGAAAATATTTATTTTATTATCTTTATTGTGCTATTAAAGTATAGATATCCCATAATATATCCACCGATTATATCTGTAGGCCAATGAACACCTAAATACATTCTAGAAACTCCCATTAATATTATAAAGGTTGTGGCAATTATATATATATTTCTCTTCTTTATATTATCCTCTACGTTTCTAGATAATAGGTATGCAATAGCCAAATACATACTCATTGTAACCATTGAGTGTCCACTAGGATAGCTTAATCCACCTTGTTTAACTAGAGCGTAATCAAAGGGTCTAGTTCTTTGAAATATCCATTTTAAAATATAATTCAATATCCAACTTCCCAGTGTATTAGCTAATAATATTTTGCTTATATAATGTCTTTTTTTAATAAATGTATAAATAATAACTATTCCTATTGCAGGGAAAAGAAAGGTTTCCGAACCTATAAATGATATAAATTTCATTATTGATAATAAAATTGGATTAGAACTATTATGAATCAAATCTAAAACAGCTACGTCAAATAATATACCCTCTGCTGAGTTTCTAACAAGAAAACCTAGGTAAAGAAAGATGATTAATAATATAATGTTAAATGTGATCCATTTTCTATTTTTCATAAGACACCTCTATAACTTATTTAAAAAAAGGAGCAGATTTAAAATCTGCCCCTTTCATTTACCTTTTCTTTCTTTTTCTAGGTGGTGCCAAGTGTATGGCCATATCATCTAGACCAAGAGTTGCTTCAAACATTGATTCTGAAAGTGTTGGATGCGCATGAATAGTTCTAGTAATAGCTGCTATATCTAAATCATTAGACATAGCTAATGCTCCTTCGTGGATTAAATCATTGGCATGAGGTCCTAGTATATGAACTCCTAAGATTTTGTTGTCATCTCCTGCTAATATCTTTATTAATCCGTCAGTTTCTCCTAAGGATTGAGCTTTACTATTTGCTCCGAAGGGGAACTTACTTGCTCTATAGCTTATCTTCTTTTCTTTCAACTGTTCTTCTGTAGCACCTACTTGTGCTACTTCATTCATTGTAAATACACATGCTGGCCAGTGGTCTAAATTAATATCTGGAGTAATACCCATAATCTTTTCAACCACATATATTCCTTGACTAGATGCAACATGGGCTAATTGTATACCCTTACTATTAACATCTCCAATTGCATATATATTATCTATTGAAGTTTGGAAGTCATCGTTGACTTTTATACCATGTCTATCATAGTCAATTCCCACATTGTCTAGATTTAATCCTTTTACAAGTGGTCCTCTACCTGAAGCAATTAATACATAGTCTCCTACAACTTCTACTTCTTCATCTTTTTCTTTGTATTTAGCTAATACTCTAAGTTTATCCCCGTCACGAGTTATTTGACTAGCTCTAATGTCTACATAAGTTTCTATACCTTGTTTTCTTAATAGTGGTGTAAGTCTTCTGGATATTTCTTTGTCTGCATCTTTTAAAATTCTAGAGGCTAAAAGAATTACTTGTGACCCTAGTTCTTGGTAGATACTAGCAAACTCTAGTCCAATTACTCCTCCACCTACTACTATTAAAGTTTCTGGTATTTCATCCATTTCTAATAAATCATCAGAAGTAATAACTCCTTCTAGGTCTACACCTTTTGTTTCAGTCATTTGCGGAAATGAGCCAGTAGCTATAATAATATGATCTACTTGGATTTCTTCAGTTCCACCAGCTAAAAGCTCTACTGATACAGTGTTTTTATCTTTAATCATTGCGGTTCCAGGTAAGAATTTGATATTTTTATAGGATGATATTAGTTGTTCAATACCAGTTACAAGATTATTTACGATTACATTTTTTCTTTCTTGTAAGGCTTTACCATCTAGTCTATATCCATCTACCTCTATACCAAATTCACTTGCACGCTTAAAGTTACTCATGATCTCTGCATTTCTAAAGTAGGTTTTAGTAGGGATACAGCCTCGATTAAGGCATGTTCCCCCTACCTCCCTATTCTCTATTAAAAACACATTAGCATCTAATTGTGCAGCTCTTATGGCGGCTACATAGCCTCCTGGTCCTGCTCCGATTATGGCAATGTTTTTTGTCAAAAACTACACCTACCCTTCGTATTTAAGCACAGGATTCCTTGCTGCTTTTGTTTCATCTGGTCTTCTTACTATAGTATTGTGTGGTGCTTCTTTTACAATTTGTGGATTTTCTTTTGCTTCTTTTGCTATAGCAATCATTGCTTCTATAAACTCATCTAAGGTTTCTTTACTTTCAGTTTCAGTTGGTTCAATCATTATTGCTTGATTGATAATTAATGGGAAGTAAACTGTAGGTGGATGATAACCAAAGTCTAACAATCTTTTAGCTATATCCAAAGTAGTTACTTCACTTAAAGTATCCTTTAGTCCTCCTAATACAAATTCATGTTTGTATAGGGTATCTATTGGAAGATAGTAATGCTCTTTTAATATATTAGCCATATAGTTAGCATTTAATACAGCTATTGCACTGGCTTTTTTAAGACCATCTCTACCCATTGTAAGGATATAAGTATAAGCTCTTACAAGGATTCCAAAGTGGCCATAGAAATCTTTTACTTTACCAATAGTTTTAGGATAATTATAGTCTAAGAAATATCTATCTCCATCTTTTTCTACCATTGGAACTGGTAAGAATGGAATTAAGTGTTTCTTAACCCCTATTGGTCCTGAACCTGGTCCTCCACCACCATGAGGTGTAGAGAATGTTTTGTGAATATTAAAGTGAACTACGTCAAATCCCATATCTCCAGGTCTTGCATGACCAAGGATAGCGTTGGCATTAGCTCCATCGTAGTACAATAATCCACCAGCTTCATGAACTAAGTCAGCTATTTCAGCTATTTCTTTCTCGAATAATCCCAGAGTATTAGGGTTAGTAAGCATAAGTCCTGCTATATCATCACCTAGTACTGCTTTTAATGCTTCTAAATCAACCAATCCATTTTTTCTAGATTTGATTTCTATAGGTTTGTATCCACACATTGCTGCAGTTGCAGGGTTTGTACCATGTGCAGAATCTGGAACTATAATTTTATCTCTCTTAAAGTCTCCGTTGTTTTCATGATATGCCTTTATAACCATAAGACCTGTCAATTCACCATGAGCTCCTGCTGCTGGTTGCAATGACATTTTATCCATTCCCGCTATTTCAGATAATGCACCATCTATTTCATACATTAGTTGTAATGAACCTTGTACACAGTCTTCTCTTTGATATGGATGAGAGTTTGCAAATCCATCAAATCTAGCAGTAGCTTCATTTATCTTAGGATTGTATTTCATAGTACATGAGCCTAGTGGATAGAATCCAGTGTCTAGACCATAGTTTTTCATAGATAAATTTGTATAATGTCTTACAACATCTACTTCATTTACCTCTGGAAGTTTTAATTCATCCTTATTTATAAACTCTTCTGGAATTAAACTTGTAAGATCCTTTGCTTCTACGTCTAGTGGTGGAAGTTTATAGGCCTTTCTTCCAGGCTTAGAAATTTCAAATATTAGTTTATCATAATCTCTAATCATTTTATCCCCTCCAATACACTAGTCAGCTTGTCAATTTCAGTTTTAGTCCTTTTTTCTGTAACTGCATATAAAGTACTATTTTTGAATTGGGGATAATTTATTCCTAAGTGGTATCCACCTATCATATCTTCTTTTCTTAATTCTTTTGCAATTTCTTCTGCATCAATATCAGAAGTTACAGCAAATTCCTTAAAGAATGGTTTATCAAATAGTGGCTTATATTTGCCAGATTTTGTGATTTCCTTAAATGCATAATGTGCTTTTTGTGCACATTGTGTAGCTACTTCTCTTAGACCCTCTTTTCCTAGAGTTACCATATACATAGTAGCTGCTAGTGAATTCAAGCCTTGGTTTGAACAAATATTTGAGGTAGCTTTGTCACGTCTAATATGTTGCTCTCTTGCAGTAAGTGTTAATACAAAAGATCTCTTGCCATCTAAATCTGTAGTTTCTCCTACTATTCTACCTGGTAATTTTCTCATATAACTTTTATCTGCAGCTATAAAACCTAAATATGGTCCACCAAATGCTAGAGGTATACCCATTCCTTGAGCTTCTCCAACTACAATATCAGCTCCTAAGTCTCCAGGTCTTTTTAAGATTCCAAGTGAAATTGGATCTACTGATGCTATAAATGCTGCTTTTTTAGCTTTATGTGTAATTTCTCCTACAGCTTTAAGGTCTTCAATTATTCCAAAGAAGTTTGGACTTTGAACTATTACTGCTGCAGTATCATCATTTACTAAACTATCTAATTTTTCTAAATCTGTAACTCCATCAACCATGTCCACTTCTATAACTTTTAAATCTTGGAAATGAGCATAGGTTTTGAGAATTCTTCTTGTATCTGGTCTTACTGTTTTTGAAACTATTATTTCTCCTTTTTTAGATACAGCAGCTGCCATTAATGCGGCTTCAGTTACTGCTGTCCCTCCATCATAAAGAGATGCATTTGCTACATCCATTCCAGTAAGGTCAGCTATTAGAGTTTGGAATTCAAATATATATTGAAGAGTTCCTTGACTTATTTCTGGTTGGTATGGTGTATAAGAAGTGTAAAATTCACTTCTAGATATTATATGATCTATAATAGACGGAATATAATGATCATATGCACCTGCACCTAAGAAACAAGCTAATTTACTTGTTGAACAATTCTTGTTTGCCATTTCCATTAAATATGAGCTTACTTCTAATTCTGACATAGCTGGTCTTAGATCAAGTTCTCTTCCTAGTTGAATCTTTTTTGGTATATCATCAAATAGTTCATCTAGGGAACTTAGTCCAAGAGATTTTAGCATCTCTTGCTCATCTTCATGAGTATGAGAGATATATGGAAACATATTATTCCTCCTCAGCTATAAAGTTTTCGTATTCCTCGCTTGTCATCAATTCATCTAATTCTGCTTGATCTGACAAAGTAACTTTTATTAACCAGTTCTCATATGGATCAGAGTTTATTAAAGCTGGATCGTCTAATAAAGCTTCATTAACTTCAACTACAGTTCCACCTACTGGCATGTAAACGTCTGCTGCTGCTTTAACTGACTCTATTGCAGAAAATGAATCTTCTTTTTCTAGTTCATCATCTATTTCTGGTAATTCAACATATACTATATCTCCTAATTGGTTTTGTGCAAAGTCTGAAATACCTATAAACGCATGCTCTCCTTCTACCTTAACCCATTCGTGATCATTTGAATATAATAAGTCTTTTGCTACTTTCATCTTAACAGCCTCCTATATTTTATATTATTTTTTTAAAAACTTTTTGCTTATTACTACAGCCTTTACTGGCTTGTTTCTAATCATAATATCAATTTCTGTACCTATTGGTGTAAACTCTGTTTTAATAAGAGCATTACCAATATTTTTCTTCAATGTTGGTGACATATATCCTGTAGTTACATGTCCAATAACTTGACCATCTTTTTGAATTTCATAATTTTCTCTAGGTATTCCACGGCCAACCATTTCAAAACCAGCTAACTTTCTTGTAAGTCCTTCTGTCCATTGCTTGTTTAGTGCTTCTTTTCCTATAAAGTCCCCTTCTTTATCTAGCTTTACAAAGTACTTAAATCCACCTTCTAATGGGTTAATTTCTTCGCCCATTTCATGACCATAAAGTGGTAAGGATGCTTCAAATCTAAGGGTATCTCTACAACCAAGTGCTACAGGCTTGATTCCTTCTTCTTTTCCCGCTTCTAATAAGTCATTCCAAACTTTGACTACACCTTCATTAGTAGTATAAACTTCAAATCCGTCTTCACCAGTATAACCGGTTCTAGACACCATACATTCTACACCATTTACATCTACTTTTCTATCCAATGTAAAGAATGTAATTTTATCTAAATCTGTTTTAGTTAATTTTTGTAATACTTTTTGTGCCAGGGGTCCTTGAATAGCAACCTCTCCAACATCGTCTGATATGTTTTCAATTTCAACATCAAAGTCACCTTTTTGTTCTAAGATCCAATCATAGTCTTTATCTGTATTAGATGCATTTACAACCAAATAAAATTCTTCAGGACCAAATCTGTATACTAATAAATCATCTACAACAAATCCTGTAGGTCTACACATAAATGTATAGACTATTTGATTGTCAACTACCTTAGTAATATCGTTTGTCATTAAATAGTCTACAAATGCTAATGCATCTTTACCTTTGATCGTGATTTCACCCATATGGGATACATCGAATAATCCTACTGCATTTCTAACTGCCTCATGTTCTTGAACCAGTCCTTCATATTGTACCGGAAGTAACCAGCCTGCATAGTCTACGATTTTTCCCCCTAGCTTGACATGTTCATCGTATAATGGGGTTTTTTTAGCCATTAAACCACTCCTTCCCTTTT
>CAZAGS010000037.1:10958-13561 GCA_964484955.1 uncultured Tissierellaceae bacterium | reverse complement strand
ATTATGCCCTCTTTCGAAGACATAATTATGGCTCTCATTCTCTCTAACCAAATATAAAATATATTTTAACTTATAAAAAATTATATCAGATTGTTTTAATGGAGTAAAGCATTGTTATTTATTTGTCATATAATAAAGTAACTTTTCTCCCATTGCATCTTCAATATATAAGTCTTCTAGTCCCCAAAACTCCTTAAATCTAATATATTTTTCTACTGCTTCTTTACTATCCTTGTTTTCAGACCTAGTAGCTCTAATTAATATATTCTTCGGGGTGTGTTCCATATCTATGAATTCCAGTAATTGAACTTGATAGCCTAATATTTCTAATACATTGGCCCTTAGGCTGTCTGTTACTAAGGATGCTAGTTTTTCTTTGATTATTCCGTGGTCTTCCATGGGAGCCATTACCTGATTATGGATTTTATTTAATAATTCGTGTTGACAGCAAGGTACTGACAATATGGCTTGAGCATTCCAGTTTACAGCCTTTACTAGAGCTGCATCTGTGGCAGTGTCACAAGCATGCAAAGTAACTACCATATCCACAGTTTGAAAGTCTTCAAAGTCTTTGATATCTCCATAGGTAAATTTTAAATTATTATAATTTAAGTCCTCTGCTACTTCATTGCAAAACAGGATGACATCTTCTTTTAAATCTAGACCTATAATATTTACACTTAAATTCAATATATTAACTAGATAATGATATAGGGCAAAAGTTAAATAGCTTTTCCCACAACCAAAGTCTACTATATTCAATACTTCATCAGTTTTAATCTTTGGAATTACATCTGCTACCATTTCTAAAAATCTATTTATTTGCCTAAATTTATCATATCTTTTAGCTACTACCTTGCCTTTGGGGGTCATTACTCCTAATCTTATTAAAAAGTCACAAGGCACTCCATCTTCTATAATATAGGTTTTAACCCTATTATGACTGGTATCTACAACTTCTTTCGTAGCTTGTTTTTTCAATATAGAAATTTTTCCTTTTTTACTTATTAAAATATGAAAGTCAGCATTTTTTGAAAATACTACTCCTTGTCTAAAAACACCCTCTAACAAATTTATAATTTCATTTATAGATTCATCACTAGTTAAATTCTTGTGTATTACTTTAGTTTTATATTCATAGGTGAATTGATATTTTAATTCATCTTTAATTAAGACAGGCTTTATATTAAGCTTATTATAATTATCCTCATCCTTTTTTCTCATATTACTCAAAACACAGTATATAAATTCTTCTTTTAAAAATAGTTCCTTTAATAGACTCTCTATCTGATGCAACTTTTTCATCTCCTTAAATTTCCTTATAAAATTTTTACTAACCATTATGATGGGTATATAAATGAATAATATGTATACTATTATATATAATCAAGAATCAAGGCGGTGAATATATTGAAAAAGATATTAAACAAGTTATCTAATAATAAGGCTATTATTTTTCTAGATCAATTATTATACAGGATTGATGAGGATGGAGTATTGGCAATTGGAGCCCAGCTTACATATTTCTTAATACTTTCCGTTTTCCCATTTATAATTGTTTTTTTAAATATTATCAGCTATACACCTTTAGTAAGAGAAGATGTACTTTTAAATATAACTCAATACTTGCCTTTAGAAGTTCAGAATCTTATAAATGACTTTGCCATAGAAATAATTAAAACTTCTAGCCAAGAATTATTATCTTTAGCCGCAATTTTTGGTATATGGACTGCCTCCTCTGGAATATCCGCTGTAATGAGGGCCCTAAACAAGGCTTATGACTCTGTAGAGTCTAGACCCTTTTATAAGTCTAAATTATTATCTATATTTTTCACTATAATCTTACTATTTTCATTAACCTTAGTCTTCATGACTCTTGTATTTGGTGAGCTTCTGGGAAATAGGCTGTTTTCATATTTTGGTTTGGCTGATATCTTTTTAGCCCTATGGTCAGTCCTAAGAATATTAATCCCTATAATATATATGGTACTTACATTTACAGCATTTTATAGATACGCACCCTATAGTCAAAATATTGATGAAATTAAATTAAGAGATTCCATTCCCGGTGCTTTATTTACCACAATAGGATGGTTAATAAGTTCAACAATATTTTCATACTATGTAAATAACTTTGGTCGATATACCATCACTTACGGCAGTATTGGTGGAATTATTATCCTCTTAGTCTGGCTCTATTTAAGCAGCATAATTATCGTACTGGGGGGAGAAATAAATGCAACTATAAGCTACTTTAAAGTTAATGGGTTTGTTATTTCTAGAGAAAGAAGCGTGTTAAAGAGGTTCCTTTAGGATAAAGTAACAGATAACAAATAACAGGTAACAGTTTTAAATTCACAATTCACAATGCACAGAGCACAATTGAAACCTAAGACACATATTCCTCCACAAGTTAGCAATGACAGATGTCATGCTTACATCAACTTCTTAATTTCTTTTAAAGAATTGTGAATCGTGCATTGTGCATCGTGAATTGTATTTCTAGTATTTCTTACTTGATGTTAGGGCAAATGCAATAATCTTTGCTGCCCCATTTGCCTTTAACTCTTTGCCACATTCTATAAATGTTGAACCTGTTGTTA
>CAZAGS010000037.1:7679-10858 GCA_964484955.1 uncultured Tissierellaceae bacterium | reverse complement strand
GCCAATAGTTCACTTTGATTATATCCTCTTATGGCTTCTTTTCTTCTATGTGAGGGGACAAAATATATTATATCTATTCCTTTTAAATCAATCCGCTTTATTGAATCCACCATAATCTGGCCTAGTGGTTTATATAGATAGCTTTTCCCATTAAATTTATAATCATATACTTGGTCTTTTATAAAACGATTAAATCCCAGTACATAAAAAGTACTTTCTATATCTGGTGAATCTAGATCTATTTCTCTGTCTAATATCTCTAGGTTTTCTTTACAATCATGGCATAAATATGAATGGATAAATATGGTGTCTTCCTTGCAGAAGAAACACCAATTCTTTGATGGGAATAATAAGCTGTGAATGGATTTAATATATTCCATAATAATCTCCCTTTAATCTAAAAATACAGCTAGATAATCTCTTATCTTTCTATCTAAGGATGAATATCTTGTTGCAATATTATTGTTTTTAATCATCATGTCCATATATCTTTCTTCCCCTACTAGTACAACTAATTGTCTAGCACGAGTTACCGCAGTATATATAAGGTTTCTTGTTAGGAGCATTGGTGGTCCCCAGTGTATAGGCATTACTATAACTGGGAATTCACTTCCTTGAGACTTGTGTACTGTTGTAGCATAGGCCAATTTTAATTCATCTAGTTGTGTAAAATCATATTCTACTTCTTTTTCTTCATCAAATAATACTTTAATGATTTTTTCTTCATTATCTATATCCGTGATATAGCCAAAGTCTCCGTTAAAGACACCTTCTCCAACATCTACTTCAATACCTTTCCTGATAAGTTTCCATTCTGTTTTGTAATTGTTCTTGATTTGCATTACTTTATCTCCAACCCTAAATAATTCATCTCCAAATTCCCTTTCATTTTTATCTGGAGATTTGGGATTTAGGCTATTTTGAAGATGCTTGTTTAAAGAGTTTATACCTACTTCACCTTTTTTCATAGGTGTTAACACTTGGATATCTTTTATAGGATCTACACCATAAAAATTAGGCAGCCTAGATTTATTTAATTCTATTATAGTATCAAGGGTTCCTCCTGTTGTTCTCTCATGCATAAAGTAAAAGTCTTTATCCTTTTCATTTAATAGGAGTTTTTCGCCTTTATTTATCTTATGTGCATTAACTATAATCATACTTTCCTCTGCTTGTCTAAAAATCTCATCTAGCATTACAACTTTTATAATTCCAGAATTAATAATATCCTTTAGTACATTTCCAGGCCCTACAGATGGAAGTTGGTCAATGTCCCCAACAAGTATTAGTCTAGTACCCGGATCGATAGCCTTTAATAGATTATTCATTAGGAGTATATCTATCATAGAGGCCTCATCTATAATTATTAAATCAGCTTCTAAGGGGCTATCTTCTCCTTTATTAAATCCCATTTCACTTTCAAAGGGAGCAAATTCTAATAATCTATGAAGTGTTTTGGCTTCTCTTCCTGTGGTTTCTGTCATTCTTTTGGCAGCCCTGCCTGTAGGTGCTGCTAAGAGTACATCTAAATCAAGGTCTTCGCATATCTTTATAATTGCATTGATTGTGGTTGTCTTACCAGTACCAGGACCCCCAGTTATTACAGTGATTCCATTTTCTAAAGATTCTTTAATGGCTATAATTTGCTTATTGCCAAATTCAACATCTTCAACTTTTTCAATTTTCTTAATTTCACTTTCTAGGTCTACCTCTAATTCATCAAATTGCACTCTAGATAATTCTACTATCTTTCTTGCCACAGTATTTTCAGCAATATGATAAGGCATATAATATACTAGATTTTGGTCTCCATCTCTTATTATATAGAAACTATTTCTAAGTGCTAAATCTCTTAGTGGATCCTGTAATTGTTCTTCAGATGCTTCCAGTAATAGGGATGCCTTTTGTAATAATTCACTTTCAGGTAAATAGCAATGCCCATCATTGGCACTTTGCATCATTGTAAATTTTAATCCCGCTTCAAATCTATAAGGGGATTCCTTGCTAACACCCATTTTCTCTGCAATTTTATCTGCAGTTTTAAATCCTATGCCATATACATCCTCAGATAATTTATATGGATTATCATTTATTACTTTTATTGTGTCCCTACCGTATTTTTTATATATTTTTATTCCATTATTCACGGAAATTTCATATTGTTGAAGATATACCATAATATCACGAAGGTCTCTTTGTTCTTCAAAGGCCTGGGATATCTTCTCTAGTTTCTTGTCTCCTATACCCGGTATCTCTTTTAATCTTTCAGGATTGTATTGAATTATGTCCAATGAATCCATTCCAAATAATTCAACTATCTTTTCAGCAGTCTTTGGCCCTATTCCAGGTAGCAAACCTGAAGCTAAGTAATTTTCAATTCCTTTAACAGTAGAGGGTACCATAGTTTGGATTGTTTCAAATTTAAATTGCTCACCAAAGGTAGGATGATATATCCAATCACCCTCTATACTTATCAGTTCTTCAAGATTTATGAATGGTACATTCCCTACTATTGTAATTAATCCATCAGAAGTATTCAATTTACCTACAGTAAAGCCATTGTTTTCATTTCTAAATATAATCTCTTCAACTACTCCTTCAATAACAAGCAAACTAAATCCCTCCAATTGATATACTCATTATTATAACATAAGAGCCCCTCAAAACCATAGATTTATTCTATGTTCTGAGGGGTTCTCTTATTTTTATTTAGTTTTTGTTATGGCTTTGGATAATTCAATAATGCTTTCTGAAAGCTGATTTAGTTTTCCCTCTATTCTAACCAATAAATATATTGATATGACTATCGGAAAGCCCAAATTAGCTATACCAGTATATATTTCTTCCATAGCTAATCCCCCCCTTGAACTAAATAAGGGCCACTAGGCCCCTATTTAAAATTCCATTTCATTTACTACAGTACTAACAATTCTAGCACTATGCTTATTTACTAAATCTACCCCATTTGACTGGAATATATTTCTAGATATTATACTATCCATTGCACTTTCTATTTCTGACTGAGCTAAGTCTTCCAGAGGCTCATCTACAGATATACGAACTCTCTTATTTATCTCATCCAAAAAGTCCATCTCCAATTTAGTCTTTTCCATTATTTCACCACCTTTCTTGGTCAGGTAACAGATAATAGGTAACAGGGAACAGGTAAAGATTTATTA
>CAZAGS010000037.1:0-7579 GCA_964484955.1 uncultured Tissierellaceae bacterium | reverse complement strand
GCTTTTCTCAGCTCTTCAACCTTATCCAATCTCTCCCAAGTCAAATCCAAATCTTCTCTACCAAAATGTCCGTATGCTGCTAGTTTTCTGTATATTGGTTTTCTTAGATCTAGGTTTTTAATAATTGCTGCTGGTCTTAGGTCAAAATGTGTCCTTACTAATTTTTGTATTTCTTCATCTGATATCTTGCCTGTGCCAAATGTTTCTACGTAAATAGATAATGGTCTTGCTACACCTATTGCGTATGCTAAACCAACTTCACATTTGTCTGCTAGTCCTGCTGCTACTATATTTTTAGCTACATGTCTAGCTGCATATGCTGCTGATCTATCTACTTTAGTGGCATCTTTCCCTGAAAAAGCTCCACCGCCATGTCTTCCGTATCCACCGTAAGTATCTACTATAATCTTTCTTCCTGTAAGACCTGCATCACCCATAGGTCCACCTATAACAAATCTACCTGTAGGATTTACATAATAAATTGTGTTTTCATCTATCATTTCTTTTGGAACTATCTTACTAATTACATGTTCAATAATATCTTTTCTAATTGTCTCTAAATCTACCTCTGCACTGTGTTGTGTAGAAACTACAATATTTTCTATTCTAACTGGTTTATTATCATGGTATTCAATAGTTACTTGAGTTTTGCCATCTGGTCTAAGGTATTCAAGGGTACCATCTTTTCTTACATCAGCTAGTCTCTTAGCCAACTTATGAGCTAAAGATATAGGCATAGGCATTAACTCTTTTGTTTCATTACAAGCATAACCAAACATCATACCTTGGTCTCCTGCTCCTATTTCATTTAATGAATCTTCATTGTCTTCCTTATGCTCTAGTGCCTTATTTACACCTAAGGCAATATCTGGTGATTGTTCATTTATTGAAGTTAAAACTGCACATGTATCTGCATCAAAACCGTATTTAGCTCTTGTATATCCAATTTCTTCAATAGTATTTCTAACTACTTTGGGAATATCCACATAGCAATCTGTAGTAATTTCACCAGCTACCAGTACTAAACCTGTACTAGCTATGGTTTCACAGGCTACTCTAGCCAGTGGATCCTTTTCTAATATTGCATCTAATATTGCATCTGATATTTGGTCACAGACTTTATCTGGATGACCTTCTGTCACTGATTCTGAAGTAAATAACCATTTTTTCATTTAACTTGCCTCCTATATATAATTAAGTTTTTAGTCCGGGAATAAAAAAACACCTTTTCAAAGGAAAAGGCATATGAAATATTCATAACCTCATTTTCCAGAACTATTATTCTGTGGGATTTGGCACCTTTGTATAAACAAGGTTGCCGGGTGTCATAGGGCCCATTCCCTCCACCACTCTTAATAAGGTAATTAAGATTTTATTTAATTGTCTATTATTTTAACACAGTAAGAGTCTCTAGTCAAATATTCTAATTGCACCTACACTGACTCCCAATATTAATAAACCTGCCACAATTACTCCTAGTGCTATGGCTGCAAAAGCCTTTTTATAATCTAGTTTTAATATACTAGCAATAACCGAAGCAGTCCAAGCTCCAGAAGTTGGTAGGGGAATAGCTACAAATATAAATAATCCTATTAAACTATATGTTTTTATGGCGTCTGCCTTATTCATAGCCTTGTTTTTTACACGACCTATGGTATATTTAAATAAGAAGGTATCTTCAAAATATATAATCAAGGGATGTAATACTCTTAATAATATAGGCACTATTATTATATTCCCGCATATACTAATAATTGTACTATGTATTGGACTAAGTCCTAAAGATATTCCAAGTGGAATAGCCCCACGAAGTTCTGATATGGGTATCATAGAAAAAAATATAACTAATAACTCTCTTTTTACACTTTCAATAAAAACCAACATAGGATACCTCCAGGTTATAGTTAGTAAGTATAAGTATAATTTATTATATAGCTTTAATCAAGAAATCATACTATAATATATAAATCAGTTGCATAACAAGAGCAATTTATAGCTTAATTGAGCATTAAGGAGATAAGCTTTATATAATCATGTTTATTTGCAACAATTCCCTTAATTAGTCCATATTATAGTATTGCTTTAAATCTGGATTTGTCCTATACTATAATAGTCGACAAAAACGACAACCAATACGTCGGGGTGTAGCGCAGCTTGGTAGCGCACGTGGTTTGGGACCATGGGGCCGGGGGTTCAAATCCTCTCACCCCGACCATAAGAAAAAGGACTGAGATAAATCTCAGTCCTTTTTTGTTGTGTAAAAACCATTATAGCAATTCTTAACCCAGTTGTAATATGATTGTAACCATAATGTTGTATAATAACTATATAATGGGATTGTAACCAATAACATAAATCAAAGCGAGGTGCTTAAATGAAAAAGACATTAAAAAAGATCGTTGTATCAGTATTTGTAGGAGCAAGCTTAGTAATGTATACTAATTCCGCTCTTGCAGCAAAAATTACCGTAAATATGCCCTATTCCATATATGAGTCAAAAGAGTCTCAACATCTTTCATCAGGCGTAACCCATGAAAAGATATTAAAGTTTACAACTGATGGCTGGTGGAATATTAATGTAATTAGAATTGATTTAAAAGATGAATACACAGAATTAAAAGGATTAATTAACCCTAGCGGTATTCCAAATAGGGACAAGGTAACTAGCTTAGTAAACAAGCATAATGCAGTGGCCGCGGTAAATGGAGATTACTTTAATTATGCTCCATTACCATCAGCTATGGGCTCTTTAATCAATAATGGTGAAGTTATTTCATCTCCTGTGGAAATAGCATATAAATTACCAAGTTTTTATCTAACTGAATCTAATATAGGAGTAGTTGATTATTTAGATAGAAGAATTGTAGTAACTAGTTTGGTTAATGGACAACAAATAGTTGTTAATACATTAAACAAGGTAACACCTAATTTTGATACAGTTACCCTATTAAATAATCATTGGGGAACAAAATCTATAGGTTCTAGATTCCATAATGACTTAACTGAAGCTCTAATAGTAGATGGGGTTGTTCAAGAAATAAGAACCGGTGGAGAAGCTTTTAATATTCCTCCTAGCAATGCTTATGTATTAGCAGTTAGAGGAGACAAGCTTTCATCCCTTATTGTGAATACTAGAGTTAGTTTAGAAGTTGAGACCACACCTAATGTAGACGATATTAAATTTGCAATTGGTGGAGGCAATATTATATTAAAAAATGGAGAATTATCCTTAACTAATATAATCGATAAAAGCAATGAACCAAGAACAGGAATAGCAATAAATAAGGAAAACACACAATTAATGCTAGTAACCATTGATGGAAGAGATAGCAGTTTTAAAGGTGTACGTCAAGAAATGTTTGGTGCAATCTTAAGAAATTTAGGAGCTTATAATGCATTGAATTTAGACGGCGGTGGCTCTACTACTATGGCTATTAAACCAGTAGGAGATGATAAAGCACAACTAGTGAATAAACCTTCTGATGGTGGAGAACGATCTGTAGTCAATGCTGTAGGAGTCATATCTAATGCCCCTAAAGGAGAACTAGATTATCTAAAAGTAACTACAGAGGACAATAAAATGTTCCCAAATACTAGCAGAAAGTTTAAAGCTAAAGGATTTGATACATATCATAATCCTGTGGAGATAGATGAATCCCAAATTGAATTCACTCTTGAAGGAATAGAAGGCAATATCGAAGGAAATAAATTGTATGCCACAAGTTCAGGAAAAGGAAAAGTTATAGCAAATTATAATGGTGCAATAGGATCAGTGGATATAACTGTTTTAAACGAAATAAAAGACATAACCACTAAACTTAAAAACTTCAATATTGACTTAAATAGCGAAAAAACGCTAACTCCATTTTATGGTAAAGATAAAAATGGTTACGAGTCCTTAATATATATGGAAGATATCCAATTTACTATATCTAACAATATTGGAACTATTGAAAATGGAGTGTTTTATAGTGGAACAGAAGCAATAGGTGGAGCAATAACTGCCACAGCAGGACAAGGTATTGAAAATATCTTGGTTTCTGTTGGCTCCAAAGGTACAGTGGTTGAAAGTTTTGAAAAGATAGATGATTTTTCATTCTCTCCATACCCTAAGGATGTACCAGGAAGTATCCAAATTAGTGATGAAGCTAAAGAAGGAAATAAAAGTATAATGTTAAATTATGACTTTTCTAAGGGAGAAAATACTAGAGTTGCCTATCTAAACTTTAACCTAAGTAAGGGTGGTTTAAATATATCTGGTGCGCCTAAGAAGCTGGGACTTTGGGTTAAAGGTGATGGAAATGGTAGTTTACTCAAGGCTGCCATAAGAGACGGTAAAGGCAAAGAAATCCTATTTGATTTATCGAAAACAGTTGATTGGACAGATTGGAAGTTTGTTGTAGCTGATCTTCCTTCTGATTTAAATTATCCAATTTCTCTAGAAAGGATATATGTTGCTGAAACAAATAGTCTAAGAAAACAAAGTGGTCAAATACTATTTGACGGATTACAATCCTTCCAAAATTCCCCTATTGGAAATATGGTATTACCAACTTCAACAAGTTTAATAGATGATAGCAATAAGAAAGTTTCAGTTTTAAAGGATGGCTATTCATTTGTAGTAGCAGTAGAACCTAAAGGACTAAATGAATTAGTAGGTTATGATGCTAATTTAACAGTAAGAAATAAAATATCTAATCATAATATTAGCTTTATTTTAAATGGTCTAACACCTGAATTCCAAAGCGGCTTAAGAAATGAAGTTGTATTAGATGCCTCACTTTCATATAAGACTAATAAACGACAAGATGTATTCTTTATTAATCTTAACTCTAACCAAGATGGAATTAGAGCTGCTAATTCACAGCAGTGGATAAACCTAACTAATGACTTAAAAACTAGAACAGAAACTAATATAGTATTGTTTTTACCAACACCTATCTTTGGGGCAAATGGCTTTAAGGATACATTAGAAGCCGATCTTTTACACCGTACCTTAGTGGAAGCTAAAGACTTAGGTCGAAATATATTTGTAGTACATGGCGGCAATGGGAATAGTACTGATTTAAAAGATGGAATAAGGTATATTGGATTAAATACCAAAGCCTTAACTTCTACAAACGATATTTATGATATAAATATAATTGAATTTGTAGTAAATGGAAATGATGTCTCTTATGAAATCAATCCTATCTTTAAAAGACCAAATGTAAAAGTTAATTAATTGGAAAAGCGATTTAGGTATATATGCCTAAATCGCTTTTATTTGTATTAATTTCTTCCCAATGAATTTTCTTCTAGAACTTGAACCCATTCTAAAGACTTACCTGTGCCAATAGCTACACACTCAACCGGATCTTTAGCAATATTTACTGTTATCCCCATTCTTTCTTCTAAAAGCTTGTCCATTCCATATATTAGAGAACCTCCACCGGTTAATAGTATACCTTTACTAGAAATATCTGATGCTAATTCTGGTGGGGTTAGTTCTAGTACATTATGAACAGTTTGTACTATTTCTTCAATGGTTTCTCTTAAGGCTATTAACATATCTGAAGAACTGACTTCTACAATATTTGGTAGTCCCGTAAGTAAATTTCTACCTTTTACTTCTTCAAACTTTTCCACTTCCATAGGATAAGCACAACCAATACTAAGTTTCAGGCTTTCCGCTGATCTTTCTCCTATAGTCATATTAAATCTTTTTCTTATATACCTAGTGATAGCTTCATCACAATCGTCCCCAGCTATTTTAATTGATCTATTAACAACTATTCCACCTAATGAGATAACTGCTACATCTGTAGTACCCCCACCAATATCCACTATCATATTACCATTTGCTTCTGTGATATCAATGCCCGCACCAATTGCAGCGGCTATTGGTTCTTCAATAATATATGTTTTTAAGGCTCCTGCTGAATTACTCGCCTCTATAACCGCTCTTTTTTCAACCTCAGTGATTCCACTAGGAACACAAATTATTAAACGGGGCTTTAGCAACCTTCTGCCTACAGCCTTGTGTATAAAATATTTAAGCATCCTTTCCGTTATATTATAATCTGATATAACACCATCCTTTAATGGTCTTATGGCAACAATATTACTAGGAGTTCTTCCTAGCATTTTTCTTGCCTCTTCACCTACTGCTAAAAACTTATCTGTTTGAGTATCAATGGCAACTACAGAAGGTTCTTGTAATACTATTCCCTTTCCCTTAACATATACTAATACACTTGCAGTACCTAAATCTATTCCTACATCAGTTCTAAAACCCACATCCAATTTCTCCTTTCTAAATAAACTCTGTCATCTATGTATTCTACATATATTACCATATTCCTTCTTACTTTACTATTTATTTTCAAAATCTTCAAAATAAAAAGCCCCATAGGGACTTTTTTTTCAATTAGCTGTAGTATATTTCAGTTTTGTAGCTTCTCCGCCTCTAATATGCCTTTCTGCTTTGTTAGTTTGAAGAACTTCCTTGACTAAAGATGCAATTAGAGGGTTTATCTTGGGTAATCGCTCAGTAACATCCTTGTGAACAGTGCTTTTACTGACTCCAAATACCTTGGCAGCCTGCCGAACAGTAGCACCCTCACTTAGTATGTACTTTGCAATATCTAATGCCCTTTCCTCTATATAATCTTTCACATAGTTAACCCCCTTTGTGTTTTGGGACTTTGTTAAATACTTATGCCTTTTTAGTCGTTAATAGAACGAGGATCTATCAATTTCCCATTTTTTCTAGTCTCAAGGTGAATATGACTATCCATCATCATCTCTATATCTGCTGAGTTTCCAACTTTACTTATAGAATCTCCCTTTTTAACATCCTTTCCTACTGTTACCATATCCAGTGTTCCTAAGTTACAAAATTTTGATTCTAGTCCATCACCATGGTCTATAACTATTACCATGCCCCATAGATTGTCTTCATAGGCTTCCTTCACTCTACCGTCCAGTGGTGAACTTATTTCAGTTCCTATTTCAGCTCTTATATCTATTCCCAAATGGCCTCTCCACTCATCTAAAGTCTCTGAGTATACCAATACATTATCTGTATATTCAGTTATGATATCTCCTTTAGTAGGAAGGTTATAAACCAAGTTATAAGATATTACTTCCTCTACAAATTCTAACTCATCTGAACTTACTTCTTCTGTAGCTTCATTTAAAATGTCTTCTATTGAGGATTCTACAATTTGCTTGCCTTCCTCAGAGAAGCCTAGCTCATCTTCTTCCTCATCTAAAGTTTGTACAACTTCTGATGCTTGGTCAACTTCTGCTACTTCATCTACATCTTTAACTTTGTCCAAATCTTCCACTTTGCTTTCATCTATCCTGTCCTTTTCTTCTAAAATAACTAGGTCTTTATTATCCAAATTTTTGCTAGATTTTGTTACATCTCTGGTGGCAATAAATATAGTACCTCCAGCTACTAGACATACACAGATAAAAAGCAATAATAGAAATCCATTATTCTCAACTAATCTTGAGAATTTATTCTTCATAATCCCACCTCCATTAGTAGTATTTCCACTAATTAGGAATTAATACCTATGAAGAATAAAAA
>CAZAGS010000036.1:0-13595 GCA_964484955.1 uncultured Tissierellaceae bacterium | reverse complement strand
TTTCTATAGGTTTTAGCTAAGGAAAATACTGGGAAAGCATAATCTCCCATATCATATGATGGTGGAACTTCAATTAAATTATTGATTTCTTCAATTGTTAGTTCATCTATTTGGCTTTTTATTAATTCTACTGCTTTTTTTCTAAAATCTAACATTTAAAATACCTCCCTTATTTTACTTCAACTATGGTAACCCCATCTCCACCTTCATTGAATTTTCCAATTCTAAAAGATTTAACATGTCTATGCTTTCTTAAATATGAAGTTACCCCTTCTCTCAATGCTCCAGTACCTTTTCCATGAATAATATATACTTCTGTTAATCCAGCAATATAGGAATCATCTAAGTATTTATCTATCTCGACAATGGCTTCTTCTATATTCATACCCCTAAGGTCAATTTCTGTGCTTATGGTCTTAGATTTAGAGCTCATTATGGTCTTAGAACTTCTTATACTCTTTTCACTATTTGCAGAGTCTATTCTTCTCAAAGTATTGAGATGAGCGTTTACTTTCATAACACCTATCTGAATACTTAGATTCCCATTGTCATCTGGTAAAGTAATTACAGTTCCCCTTTGTCCTAAAGATACTACCTCAACACTTTCACCAATCTTTAAGTTTTTTGGAATCTTTTTAGATTTAACATTTAATATATCCTTAGATAGAGATGTTTCTACTTTGCCTAGCTTTGATTTTAACATATCTTGGGCTTCTTGTATCCTCTTGTTTCTTTCTCTACCTACTTCCGATGATATATCACGAAGCTCTCCTACGATTAAGTCTGACTCCTCTTTAGCGTCTTTAAGGATTGTTCTGGCCTCTTCTTTAGCCTTCTGTATTATCTTATCTCTCATTTCTTTAGTTTTATCTTTTTCTAAAGATAAGTCTTTTCTGAGACTTTCTATTTCTATTTTTAATTTTTCAGCCTCTATTTTATCTTCTTCAATTATTCTTCTATCTTTCTCCATTGCTTGGAGAACATCTTCAAATTCAACATTTTCTTTTGAAATTAAATCCCTAGCATAATCTATTATATAGTCTTGTAAACCTAATCTTTTAGAAATTTCAAATGCATTTGACTTACCCGGTACCCCAATTAATAACTTGAATGTTGGAGATAGGGTCTCTATATCAAATTCTACAGATGCATTAGTAACATTGTCTGTAGTTAATGCATACAATTTTAACTGACTATAGTGTGTTGTAGCAATTGTTCTAACGTTTAACTTTAGCAAATGATCTAATATAGACATGGCCAGAGCAGCACCTTCTGTCGGATCTGTTCCTGCACCTAATTCATCAAATAATATTAAACTGTTCTGTTCCACCTTGTTTAATATATCTACTATATTAGTCATATGGGATGAAAATGTAGACAAGCTTTGTTCTATACTTTGTTCATCACCAATATCTGCAAAGACTTGATCAAATACTGCTAATTCAGAGTTGAAATCTGCAGGTATATGTAGTCCTGACTGTCCCATTAAGGTAAACAAGCCTACAGTCTTTAAAGTAACAGTTTTTCCTCCAGTATTTGGTCCTGTTATTATCAGTGAAGTAAAATCACCACCAATATATGCATCTATAGGCACTACATTTTTAGTATCTAAAATTGGATGCCTACCTTTTTTAATATTTATATATCCATTTCTATTAAGAATAGGTTTTGTTCCATTCATATCTAATGCCAATTTACCTTTGGCAAAGATATAATCCAATTTTGTAAGTACCTTTTGATTATTACGGATATATTCAGATTTATCAGCAACCATATTAGATAGAACTGCTAAAATTCGCTCTATTTCTTCTCTTTCCTTTAATTCTAGTTCCCGTAGTTGATTATTTAATTCAACAACTGCCATAGGTTCTACGAATACAGTAGCCCCACTAGAGCTCATATCATGGACTAATCCAGGTACTTGTGCCCTATTTTCTGACTTTACAGGTATTACATACCTTCCATCTCTCATGGTCACAAGGCTATCTTGCAAATATTTTTTATTAGCTTGAGATACTATTATAGAGTTTAGCTTATCTTTTACTGCATCATTTTTACTAGATATCTGTCTTCTAATATTTCTTAATGTAGAACTTGCATTATCAGATATTTCATTTTCATTTATAATAGCATTATTTATTTCATCTTCAATATCTTTAAATATACTTAAGCCTTCTACTAGATTTTCAATTATAGGATGGTTTGAAGTTTTATCATCTTTACTTTCTCTTATAAAACCTTTTAAAGATCTAGATACCCTAAGAGAATCAGATATCTTTATTAAGCCTCCTGGACTTATACTACCACCAATATCTACTCTCTTAAGCTCATGTGAAATACTATGAATCCCATAAAGAGGAGGATTTCCTCTCTTTAGTAATATAGATAAAGCCTCTTCTGTTTCCTTTTGTAATTCTTCGATTGTATCAATATCAAGAAGTGGCTTCATTTCTCTTAGTAGTTCTTTTCCAAGTTGAGATTCCGCTTTTTCAATGAGCATTTCAATTATTTTATTATATTCTAAGACTTTTAGTGTCCTTGCATTCACTTAATTCACCTCGTTTACAGTACACCTCTAAAATAGTGACCATTGGTAATTTTGTTGTTAAATCTAAACTTCTCAACAAACTCTCTAACTTCTGAATCATCTATTAAACCATTAATATAGTCATAATATGCGATTTGTATACTTTTTATATCCTCTGTTTCTCTTGTGAAATCCAATCTAGCTGTTTCAACTCCAGATTTATATACACTATTTAAATTGTCTAGTACCATTAGGGGTACTGAATTGTATATTGTAGTAAATCCTTGTTTTCTTTCCATATAAAACACTGCATCCATTCTATCTTTTAATCCATAGCCTTTATTAAAATTGCAAGTAGTACATTCTTTATCATCCTTGCAGCCTTTTACCAAAGCCATAGGGCAAGTCTTTGTAGTCATGGAAGCAAGGTAGCCATATACTATTGATTCTATATTTATATTAGTATTTTCGGTTATTTCTTTTATTTGGTTTAAGTTTAACTCTGGGGATAGTGTGATACTATCCAAGCCCAATGAATATAAAAACTCTGCTGTGTGAGAATTAAATACATTTAATCCTATGTCCCCATGTAGTTTAAGATTAAAATGTTCTTTAAAATACATTAAACTACCTAGATTAGATAGAGATATGCCATCTACAATGGTTTCAACTGGTTTTATAATTCTATTAAGCTTTTTCAGATCTTCTTCGTATAGAATCTTATCTGTCCAAATATATACTTCCATACCCTTTTCTTTTAATTTGCTAGATATAGCTTCTATATCTTCATAAAATCCTAAATAAATTCTATTTAATTTATTTAAGTCCAAAGAATTCAATTGATTTATATTGTCTACCTTTATACTTAACTTCTTTGTCTTTTCCTTTTTAACTTTATCAAATTTAAATATATCCTGCTTTGTCTTATTATAATCATTTTCATCTAATGCAATTCTTTCATTGAAATTTTTAAGTCTCTTATCTAATTCTTCTATAGCCTTTCTTCTAAGTACATTTAAAATACTCATAGGAAGATAAGAACCTGCCTCTAAATTAATACTTACATTATTAATATAATAATTTGTATCCCCTAATTTAGATAATTGGGCTATAACTTTTTCCTCTGTAAGACTTATTCTTTCGCCTTTTTCTACAATATCTTCTACTGAGGATATTATTACATGATTTTTGTACATTAGGATCAAACGTGGTGATTGACCAATATGAATATCAATTTCCATGTCTATGGGATATTCTATAGTTTCTTCAGTATATGAAGCCTTTGCCTTTTCTATTAAAGATGTATCTGTCTTTTTATATACAATAGTATTCACCAATATATATCCTGGTTTTTCAATTGACACATTAGTTCCTGCTTTAGCATCAAAGGGCATCTTTATTCCCTTTGAATCACCATTTACTAATTCAAATTCAATTATATCTCCTTCTTTTACATCTTCTTTTAAATCTACATATACTTTGTATTTATCAGCTCTTACAACTTGACCCAATACTATTCCTTGATTACCAGGGCGTTCATAGGATATAAAGTTTTTTCCAAAGTCACCTAAGCCAAGACCTTTTGTAAACCCTCTATTAAACATTTGAGCAATATCTCTAATATCTTCATTTGTAATAGAATTAATTCCATCATCCAAAGCTTTTCTATAGCTCTTTACTACTGTAGCTACATACTCCGGTTTCTTTAAGCGTCCTTCTATTTTAAGCGAAGATATACCAGCTTGAATTATCTCAGGAATATTATGGATTGTGTTTAAGTCTTTTGGGCTTAATACATATTTCTTGTCCCAGTCCTTAACTAATTTTCCATTATGATCTACTATTGAGTACGCCATTCTACAAGGTTGGGCACAAGTACCTCTATTCCCACTTCTGCCCCCTATTAGGCTACTCATTAAGCACTGTCCTGAATAGGATACACATAAGGCTCCATGAATAAAACCTTCTAAGTCTATATTAGTATTAACTTTTATTCTTTTAATTTCATCTATTGGTGTCTCTCTGGCTAATACAACCCTACTAACACCTTCATTTTCTAATAACTTAACCCCATATTCATTATTAATAGTCATCTGAGTACTTGCATGAACTTCTAATAAGGGGAATAGTTTTCTCACAAGTCTTAATAGGCCTAAGTCTTGAACTATTATTGCATCTACATCTATTTCATATAAGTATTTAATATAGTCTAAAATATCTTTCATTTCGCCTTGGTCAACTAAAATGTTAGCAGTTACATATACCCTAACCCCTTTTAGATGTGCAATTTTAACAGCTTCTTTTAACTCTTCATTATCAAAGTTTGTAGCCCCTGCTCTTGCATTAAATAATCTTCCACCTAAATATACTGCATCAGCTCCATTTTCTATTGCCGCATGTAAGGACTCCATACTTCCTACTGGAGCAAGTAATTCTATTTTATTTTTCACTCTATTCTTTTCTCTCCTTAAACATATTAGTTTCTTCATCTAGTAATTTTAATACTTCATTTAATTGTCTTTTTGTTTCCACTAGTTCTATTTGGCTTTGAAAGTTCCTATCTTGTAATCTTACAACTGTTTTCTCAGCTTCTTCTTGTTCTTTTAGTTTTTCTTCAAACTTCTCTTGTTTTTCTAGTAATTCTTTATATATTTTTTCTCTTTGCTTTTCACTTTCTATCAGCTTTTCTTTGTAAGAATCGCATATAGAAGTCAATTCTTCTATCTTTCCATTTGACTTATCTAATTGGTCTAATACTCCACTATATTTTTCAAGTGGGTCTTTTGCCTTACTTTTTAGTTCATTTAACTCATCCAGTGTTTTATGATATTCATCTGCTATGTTTAATGCTGCCAATGTAGCTGACATAGTTTGGCTCAACCTTTCATTTTTAGATGAAAGACTTTTAATTTTCTCATCCACATAGTATGCCAAATTTCTAATATACCTTTCATTATCCCCACCAACTACTGTGAATGTACGGCCATCTATTACTACATTAATCTTCTTTTTACTTGTCATAACTAGGCCCCCTAAAGAATTAATATATTTAAACTTCTCACTTAATTATTTTGAAAAAAGGAGTAGAAAAATCTACTCCTCTTAGCTTCTAAGCTTGGCACCTAAAGTGTTTTCTAAATCATTAATAATATTAGTTAATGTTTTATTTACTTCGTCTTCAGTAAGTGTCTTTTCATAAGAGCGATAAATAATTGAGAAAGCTATACTCTTCAAACCTGCTTCTATTTGGTCACCTCTATATATATCAAACAGTTCCACTTTTTCAATAATTCCTTGGCCATGCTTTAATATAATCTTTTCAATATCTCCAACCAGTACTTGTTCCTTAACAACTAGGGCAATATCTCTAGCCATTGCAGGATATTTAGGTAATGGTTTGTATTTAATATCCAAGTTAGTTAATTCAGTGATTTTATCGAAGTCTAAATGTGAAATATAAACTCTTTTTTCAATATCATAGTTTTCTAGTACATTTAAATGTATTTCTCCTAGAATCCCAATATCCTGGCCCTGGGCTATAACTCTAGCAGTTCTTCCAGGGTGAAAACTTTCATCGTCTTCTTCTCTTATATAAGTTATATCTTTTATGCCCAATCTATTTAATACCTTATTTATAGATTCTTTTAAGAAATAGAAATCATCATCCCCATAAAAACCTATAGATAGTATCTTTTTCTCTTCAGGCAATTCTGTAACAGGAAGTGATTTAGCTATAAATATATTTCCTATTTCAAAAGCATATGCAGATTCTACGCCTCTATTGTAGTTTCGACTTAATAGTTCCATCATGGTAGGTATTAAGGTTGTTCTCATAACACTATAGTCTAAACCTAGTGGATTAATTAATTCGATATAATTTCTAAGTGGACTGTCTGCTTTTATATTAATCTTATCGTAGGCCTTTGGACTAATAAATGAGTAAGTCATAATCTCATTAAATCCTAATCCAATTAAGTTAGCTTTGACTTTATCTTCTATGGTTCTACTAGTTGGTTTTACCCCCCTAGTAAGAACTCCTACTAATGGTTTACTAGTAATATTATGAAATCCGTAAAGTCTACCAATTTCTTCTATTAAGTCCACTTCTTTATTTAAATCTAATCGTACAGTAGGTATTAAAGTATGTATAACACCTTCATAACATTTGGATTCTAGGCCTAGACCATTTAAATACTGGACCATTTGAGAAATAGGAATGTCTATGCCCAGTAGCATATTTACACGTTCTGGCCTTACGGTTATAGTTTTAGTTTCTTTTTTATGATTATATATATCTATATTTCCTTTAACAACTCTTGCTGCACCTATAAGTTCTGCAAGTTGACACACCCTATCTACTGCTAGGTCACAAAGATTTGGATCAATTCCTTTTTCAAATCTATTAGATGCCTCAGACCTTAAGTTAAACTTCTTTGAAGTAAGTCTAATACTCTTTTCATTAAAATTAGCACCTTCTAATAATACAAGAGATGTATTATTTGTTATTTCAGAATTAAATCCACCCATTACTCCTGCAATAGCTAAAGCATTACTCTTATCTGCTATTACTAAATCTTCTGGGTTTAGTTTCCTTTCTACTTCATCTAAAGTAACTATAGTTTCATTTTCATCCGCTTGTCTTACAATAATGCTCTTACCATTAACTTTGTCTAAATCAAAGGCATGTAAGGGTTCCCCGTATTCTAGCATAACATAGTTAGTAATATCCACTATATTACTTATAGGTCTAATCCCTGCTGCCATTAAGCTGGTTTGTAACCATAAGGGTGACGGGCCGATTTTTACATCCTTTAAAACTCTAGCATAATATCTAGAGCAGTTTTTACTTCTTACATCAATTTTTTCTATATAGTCTTCTATATTATCAACTTCATTATTAATTGATATCTTTGGTTCTTGTAATTCCAAATTAAATGTTGCTGCAGTTTCTCTTGCCATACCTAATATGCTCAGGCAATCTGGTCTATTTGGAGTTATCTCAAATTCTATAACTTGGCTATTTAAGCCCATTATATCTAATATATCTGCTCCAAGTGGATATTCTTTATCTAATATATATATGCCATCTTTTACTTCTTTTGGTATTACATTTTCACTATACCCAAGTTCATTAAGTGAACACAGCATTCCATATGAATCAACACCTCTGAAATCTGTCTTTTCAATTGTAATCCCACCAGGAAGTCTTGCACCCACCACAGCAACAGGCACATAATCTCCAACATTTAGATTTGTGGCTCCTGTAACTATTACAATTTTTTCTCTACCTATATCTATATTAGTTATCCATAATTTATCTGCATCACTATGTTTTTCTAATGTTAAAATTTTGCCTACTACAACATTTTTAATGCCGGTATTTAAAGAATTAATAGACTCTACATGGGATCCGGATAGTGTAAGTCCATCTGCTAATTCCCTTCCATCTTTATCAGTCTTTACATATTCTTTTAACCATTTTACAGGTAATAGCATCTCATCACTTCCTCCCTTAGAATTGTTCTAAAAATCTATTGTCATTTTCAAATAATAGTCTTATATCATTTATCCCGTACTTAACCATTGTAATTCTATCTATTCCCATACCAAAAGCAAAGCCTGTATACTTTTCTGAATCGATTCCGCAATACTCTAATACATTAGGATGTACCATTCCACAACCTAAAAGTTCCATACTCCATCCAGTATTATTGCAAGCTGAGCATCCCTTGCCTCTACATTTAAAACAAGATACATCTACCTCAGCACTTGGTTCAGTGAATGGAAAATGATGTGGCCTATATCTAGTTTTCATATCTTCACCAAATAACTCCTTTATAAAAATATCCAATGTATGTATTAAATTAGCCATAGATATTTTTTCATCAATAACTAGACCCTCTAGTTGATGGAACATTGGCGAATGTGTATCATCTACGCTATCAAATCTAAATGTTCTGCCGGCAGATACAATCCTAAGAGGGGCTCCCATTTCTTTCATAGCTCTTATTTGTACTGGTGATGTATGAGTTCTTAAGAGTAAGTCCTTATTTAAATAGAAGGTATCAGATAAATCTCTTGATGGATGATTTAGAGGTGAATTTAATGCATCAAAATTATTTTCTACGGTTTCTATTTCTGGTCCATTTACAACACTAAAACCCATGCTTATAAAAAGGTTTTCTAATTCCTCAACTGTGGCTAAAAGAGGATGTCTATGTCCTAACTTTTCATTATCAGTAGATATTGTAACATCAATTGTTTCTCTTTGAATTTTAGCTTCCTGAGCCTCTTTTTTTAACTTTTCTCTAAAAGTCGATAATGTTTCTTCAATTTCATTTCTTATTTCATTAGCTAATTGGCCAATTACTGGTCTTTCTTCTGCAGACAATTTTCCCATTTCTCTTAATACAGAAGTTAATTCTCCCTTTTTACCTAGATACTTAATTCTCAAACTCTCTAGTTCTTCTAGGCCTATAATATTTACTATATCTTCCAAGACCAATTCTCTAATTTTATTTAGTTTTTCTCTCATCTTTTTACCTCCATATATACAATCGTAAAAAACAAGACCTTCTATATAAAGGTCTAAATTTCAAAGTATTTAATTAATTATACCACCAAATATTTTAATACTCAAGAAATATCAGTTTGTTCTTCATAGCTTCATACATAATAATAGATGCAGCTACCCCTGCATTTAAAGATTCTGCAAGTCCAGGCATGGGAATCTTAATTAATTTATCAGATATCTTTATAATTCTTTCATCTACTCCCTTTGATTCATTACCAATTACTAATACAAATCCCTCTTTATAATCTATCTGGTAAACAGGAACACTCCCTTCTAAGGAGGTAGTAAGAATATGCAATCCCTTTTCACTTAAAACAGATAGGGTTTCTAAAGAATCATGACTTGAATAAAGAGGTACCCTAAATATAGAACCCATAGTTGCTCTAACTACTTTAGGGTTATATGGATCTACTGATCCTTTACCTAAAATAATACCATCTAATTTAAAAGCATCACAAGTCCTTATAATTGTACCCATATTACCTGGATCTTGTACACCATCTAAAAATATAAGTGATAAATTGTCTTTGTTTAAGTCCTCTGATAGGATAGAGATGTTAAACTTAGCTACACCCACTACCCCTTGGGGGTTGTCTGTATCAGATATTTCCTTAAAAACACTTTCACTGGTAGAGACTATTTTATACTTATTCTTTATAGATTCATAGAAAACCTTCCCATCTTCTGTAGAAAGTAACTTGTCCGTAAAAAGTATATATTTCAATTCAATCTTATTGACTATAGCTTCTTCAATAATCTTTATTCCCTCTATTATAAATAGACCTTTAGTCCACCTTTCCTTTCGGTTATAAAGGGATTTAACTTCTTTAATTAAAGGATTTTTTGTTGATGTTATTTCTAGCATCTAATCACCTGCTTGACTTTCTATCTTTCTAATATCATCAGAATCTCCAATTACCACCAATATATCTCCTTGATTAATAACTTCATCAGCAGTAGGTGATATATTTAAACTAGTTTCTCTTTTTATTGCCAGAACATTTACACCATATTTATTTCTTAATCTTAGCTCACCTAGGGATTTATTTATCCACCTTTTTAGGGCTGAAATTTCGATAATATAGTACTCAGGTGATAATTCAATAAAATCCAGTATATTTGAAGAAGTTAAGTTATGTGCAACTCTAGCACCCATATCTCTTTCAGGGAAAACTATTCTATCAGCTCCTACCTTGGTAAGTACTTTTCCATGTACATCCGATTGAGCTTTAACGACTACTTTCTTTGCTCCTAATTCTTTTGCAGTTAGTGTAGCCATTATAGAAGCCTCAATATTAGAAGCAATACTTATGATTACAACATCAAAATTGCTTAATCCAAGTTCATGTAATACAGCTTCATCTAATACATCCGCAACCACTGCATGAGTTACGTGTTCAGAAATTTCTTGAACTGTATCAGGATTCATATCTACAGCCATTACCTCATTACCTAAATCATATAGTGTTTTTGCTACTGAAGTTCCAAATCTCCCAAGCCCAATTACTACAAATGACTTCATTTAAGTATCCCCTTTCTAACCAACTATTATATTACCTTCTGCATATCTTAGTTTACTATGCTTTGATTTTTGTGCAAATGCAAATGCCATAGTTAATGGCCCTACTCTACCAACATACATAGTTAAAGTTATAATTACTTTGCCAATATCAGATAAATCACCTGTAATTCCTCTAGATAATCCTACAGTTGCAAATGCAGATGTAGTTTCAAAAAGTACTTCTAAAAAAGCAGCATCTTCAGTAACTGTCAATACAAAGGAAACTATTATTATTAAAACCATAGCCACAGTTACTATAGCTAAGGACCTATTTATTACATTATCTGGTATCCTCTTTTTAAAGGCAATAACGTCTTTATCTCCTTTAATTATAGATATAGTGGTTAATGCAATTGCGCCAAATGTAGTAGTTTTAATACCACCAGCGGTAGACCCTGGTGAACCACCTATAAACATTAGAATAATGAAAAGAAAGGCCGAAGTATCTTTTATTAATGCCATATTTAAGCTATTAAATCCTGCAGTTCTAGTAACCACAGATTGAAAAAATGAAGGTAGTATCTTCTGTGATATGGACAGATTTCCTAATGTATGTGGGTTATTAAATTCGATTATTAAAAACACAATCGTTCCTAATATTACTAATAAAGAAGTAATCCAAATAACCAGCTTTGAATGTAATTGTAATTTGCTGAATTTATGATTCTTAGAGATATCCAAATATACAGTAAAACCTAGTCCCCCTAATATAATCAAACTGCTAAGTGTTAAATTAATCACTAAGTCATTTGCAAAGGGCACCATACTATTTCCAAGTATATCAAAACCAGCATTACAGTAGGCTGAAATCGCATGAAAAACAGAGAACCAAATTCCTTCCCCTAATCCATAGATTGGAATAAATTTACTTGCTAATAATAAGGCACCAATGGCTTCTATAGCAAAGGTGACAATTAGCACATATTTAGTTAACCTAACCAAACCTGATAAAGACCCTAGGTTAAGTTGTTCTTTTATAACCAATCTTTCTTTTAGACTTATTTTCTTACCAACTATTAAAGCTCCAAAGGTTGCCATAGTCATAAAGCCTAAGCCACCAATTTGTATAAGTATAATTATTACAATTTTCCCAAACAAGGAAAAAAATTCTGCTGTATTAACTACTACTAGTCCTGTTACACATACAGCTGAGGCAGATGTAAATAAAGCATTAATAAATCCAATACTCTCATTATTAACTGTAGCCATAGGCAAGTTAAGTAATAAACTACCTAATAATATTAAGCTTCCAAATCCTAATGCTAAAATCCTAGGAGGATTTAACTCTATATTTTTAAACCATTCTAATAGCAACTACAACACCTCCTCACATTGATACTAATTCCCAATTTCATCTATTATTAAACAATAAAAAGTTCCCTTAGGGAACTTTTAGTTTGCTACCTTTGCAATTTCTACTAATTTAGCAAAACCTTCTGCATCGTAAATTGCCATTTCTGAAAGCATTTTTCTATTAACTTCAATATTAGACTTTTTAAGTCCATTTATAAATTTGCTATAACTTAAGCCATTTAATCTAGCGCCTGCATTTATTCTTGCTATCCATAACTTTCTAAAATCTCTTTTTCTTTGTTTACGACCAATATATGCATAATTTAATGATTTCATTACTGCTTGATTTGCTGGTCTAAATAATTTACTCTTTGCACCAAAGTACCCTTTAGCTTGCTTAAGTACTTTATTATGTCTTCTTTTGGCAGTTACGCCGCCTTTTACTCTAGCCATTTAATTTACTCCTCCTATATATAAAAACCTGTTTTCTATGGTATCATATTGTCGATTCTTTTTTGGTCTCCCTTACTAACTAAAGTACCTTTTCTAAGATTTCTTACTCTCTTAGGTGATTTATGTCCAGTTAAGTGACTTTTATAAGCTTTCCATCTTTTAATTAAACCAGTACCTGTTCTTTTAAATCTTTTTGCAGACGCCCTATGCGTTTTCATCTTTGCCATGTTCTGACCTCCTGAGCCTACTCTGTTTTTGGTGTTAAAAACATTACCATATTTCTTCCTTCTAATCTTGCACCTTTTTCTATTGTACCGAATTCTTCGGTTAGTTTTGCAAAATCTTTTAGCACTTCTCGACCTATTTGTGTATGGCCCATTTCCCTACCTCTAAACCTTACGGAAACTTTAACTTTGTCACCATTTTTTAAAAAGCTATTTGCATTTCTAGCTTTAACATTAATATCGTGTATTTCAATATTTGGTGTTAGTCTAATTTCTTTAACTGTAATAGTTTTTTGATTTCTTCTAGCATCTTTTTCTCTTTTGGTAGCTTCATACTTAAACTTACCATAGTCTAGAATTTTACAAACTGGCGGTTTAGCATTTGGGGCCACATTAACTAAATCTAGTTTCCTCTCATCTGCTATTTCCAAAGCCTTTCTGATAGGAACGATTCCTAATTGCTCACCTTCTACGTCGATTAGCCTTACTTCTTTTTCTCTTATTTCTTCATTAATCTGAAGATCTTTAATAAACAGCACCTCCTAAATTATTTTCAAAAAATATTAAAAGCGGGTATAGATATACCCGCTTGACACCATGACAATATAAATCTTTTAAAAAGACTATATTAAAAATTGTTACCCAATGAGCCTAAGCTATAAGGTGAGAAGCGGACACTTCTACTTAAATCTTTCAATATTTAGTTTACTTTACTAGTATATGCTAAGTTCATCACTTTGTCAAACACTTTTCTTATTTTGCTAATTCATATAATGCTTGAGCATATATTTTTGTTAATTTCATCAAATGTTCTATGCTTATATACTCATCTTTTTGATGGGCTACATCTTCTTGGCCGGGAAACATTGGACCAAAAGCTACTGCGTTATCCATTGCCCTAGCATATGTTCCCCCACCAATAGTAATAGGTTCTGAATTATAATCTCCAGTTTGTTCTCTATA
>CAZAGS010000035.1:3971-14044 GCA_964484955.1 uncultured Tissierellaceae bacterium | reverse complement strand
ACTCAAAATCCAGTGGTAGCAATACCGTGGGGGTTCGATTCCCCCTTCCGGCACCAAAACCAAAACACTGGGGACAGTCCCCAGTGTTTTATTTATCTCAATTTAATAAATTTATAATCTGGTTTTTTATCTTCAAATAACCAATATCGTATATAATCATAAAATACAATAGCTGGTAAAGATAGAAAATACCAAAGTATACTGTATCTTAAGCATATCTGTCCCATAAAGTTGTAATTTAAATTACTGTAATCCCAAACATCTAATCTTAGCCATACATTTAAAATTAATCCAAAGAATAATTCTAATACTGTAATAAACAAGCATGATATTGTCAGTTGTACTAAAATATTTCTATTGGATGTAAAATAGTATTCGCTTATTGAGCCTATTAGTATAAAACATAATCCTCCTAGAATAAACATTCCTACATGAGAAAAACCTCTCCATAAAATTTCAATAAAATAGTAGGATATACCGCCAATCATGAATAAGATTATATACTCAATATTCTTTTTCAGCCACATCACCCTTTACACTTTTTATAGTAATTCATACTATATAGTGTTAGAGTCTTATAATTTAATATCCTTCCATTTTCTTCTGCATATCTTTTTTAAACAGTGGGGACTGTACTGTTCCCCAATGTTTTATTAACTTCGAAGACCCATCCATGATTTATATTTAATAATTTTGCTATTTGCCTTTGACTTAATTTAGAATGGGTTAATAAAAGTTTAATTAATTTCTCTAAATGAATCGCATTCTTGATTATTTCATTTATTTCATTGATTCCATTATCTCTAAAATAATCAGAAATAATTTTCTGCGCTATATTTAGTCTATGTTCTTCAATTTCCTCCAAAGTATCTAGGTATTCATTATTATCTATTTCTTTGTGAAATTCCATAAATTTATCTATGCTGTTGTAACAGCTTATTACAAATTCCTTTTGATAACTACTAATAATAGTATTAACTTTTATGTACTCATTAAAACTGCTCCACTTATATGCATGAGGTTCATTTACCAATTTAGCTTTAATTGGATTATTGTGCACGTACCTTATAACATTTAATAAATAGATTTCATTTGCTACAACTTCACTTTTATAACGCCCTTGAAATACATGACCTATTCTATCATTTTGAAAGTTAAATCTCATGGCATATTTAGTATTAATAGCTTTGAGTCCTTTAGACAAATTCTCTAAATTTGCTTTAGCTACTATATGAACATGATTATTCATAATACAGTAAGCTGCAATATCTAATAATCCCTCTTCATATTGTTGGGCCAGGCAATCTAAGAAATATACCTTTAAATCATCTCGTGCAAAAATCTTTTCCTTGTTATTACCTCTCATCATTACATGATAATAATCTGTAGGACTCTGGAGTCTAGCCTGTCTCGCCATATTTTTACCTCCTTATTTACGTCAGGGACAGTCCCTAGCGTATTCACTAGTTGTTATATTCTGCACAACTTTGAAAAGTCCTTCTATTTTATCAAAATTTTCTTAATTAAAACACTGGGGACTGTCCCCAGTGTTTTGAAAAGAGAGTATAAACCGATAGGTTTATACTCTCTTTATGTTTTGATCTTTTTATTTTTCGTCTAATAAGTGTTTTGCTGCTATTCCTGGTTCTGTCATTGCGAAAGGATCTAAGATTTCATTTAGTTCAGCTTCTGTTAATAATCCTTCTTTTAGAACTAATTCTCTTACTGGCTGGCCTGTTTCAATGGCAATTTTTGCAACCTTGGCAGCATTTTTATATCCAACATGAGGAACTATTGCAGTTATAGGTCCTACACTATTTTCTACTAATTGTTTACATCTTTCAACATTTGCTGTAAGACCAACTATTAAGTTTTCTCTAAATGTAGCAACACCATTTCCTAAAGTCTCTATAGATTCATATAGATTATAAAGTAGAACCGGCTCAAATACATTTAACTCTAATTGGCCAGCTTCTCCTGCCATAGTTATGGTCATATCGTTTCCTATTATATTAAATGCAACTTGGCTCATAACTTCGGCTATTACAGGATTGATTTTACCTGGCATAATGGAGGAGCCTGCTTGCTTTTCTGGTAAATTTAATTCACCAAATCCACATCTTGGACCTGATGCCATTAATCTTATATCATTGCTCATTTTTGATAGATTTACCGCAGCTGTTCTAAGAGTAGCTGACAGGAATACAAATCCATCTAAATTGTTTGTACCATCTACCAAGTCTTCTGCCTGTACTAATTCTAAATTATTTACTTTATTTAAATTTGGTACTATTACTTTTAAATATTCTGTATCTACGTTTATACCAGTACCTACTGCGGAAGCACCCATGTTTACAACTTTTAGCCCTTCAAGTGCACTTTCAATTCTATCCACATCTCTTTTGATTACTGAGCTATATCCATGGAACTCCTGTCCAAGTCTAATAGGTACAGCATCTTGAAGATGAGTTCTTCCCATTTTTATAATAGGATCAAATTCTTTTGATTTTTCTAAAAGTGCTAAGTATAATTTTTTAAGTTCTTCAAGAGTTTTAAATCCAAGTCTTAAGGCTGCTATTTTTCCTGATGTAGGGAAAGCGTCATTTGTAGATTGTCCCATATTTACATGGTCATTTGGATGTACCTTGTCGTACTCGCCTAATTTTCCACCTAGTATTTCATTAGCTCTATTAGCTATTACTTCGTTGGCATTCATATTTGCTGATGTCCCTGCACCACCTTGAATTGGGTCTACTATGAATTGATCATGAAGCTTACCTTCTATGATCTCATCACTAGCTTGTACAATTGCATCTTTAACTTCTTCTGTCATAATACCAGCTTCAAAATTTGAAATAGCACATGCTTTTTTTACTTCAGCAAGGCCAATAATTAATTCTTTATGAATTACTCTACCGGTAATATTAAAGTTTGCTGCTCCTCTTACTGAGTTAACTCCATAATATGCACTGGCTGGAACATTAACTTGTCCTATAGAGTCACTCTCAATTCTAAATTTTGTATTATCCATTGGAACTCCCCTTTTTATAATATTATAGTTACTAAGTTTCCATACCATAGTACACCCTTAGTATGATTATGTCAACCATAGTAGTAAAAGGATTGCCTATTTTACGCACTTTCTGTTGACTCTCTTTTGTATATCTTATACGGAATAGTAATTTTAACACCTTTAATATCATCTTCAATTGATTTAGCCAATATATTTACAGATTCCAAGCCTAATTCATAGGCATTAATATCTACTGAAGTAAAAGGAATTGCTGAATGTCTAGATATAATACTGTTGTTAAAACTTGCAACAGCAATATCTTTAGGAATATTAATATTAGAACTTTCAAATACTTGTATGGCACCAAAGGTTACTAAATCATCTGTTACTATTAATGCATCTGGCATGGATTCCATTTTTATTATATCTTTACCATATTTATAGCCAGTTTCTTCATTAAAACTACCTATAAATAAAAGGTCGTTATTAAAAACTATATTGCTATCTTCCAAGGCCTTTTTATGCCCTTCTATTCTCTGTCTTGTAACTACAAGTCTATCATCACCTGCTATCATAGCAATTAATCTTTTTCCTGTATTAATTAAATACTTAGTCAATTCATAGGCAGCCATATAATTATCATTGTCCACATAATTTATATTATTAATAGCTTCATAAGGAGAACCAATAAGGGAAAAAGGGAAGTCTATTGAGGACAAATATTTAATAGATTCATCATCTACTTTACTAGATACTAAAATTATTCCATCTACTTTAGAAGCCCTGATAAAGCTTTTAATATTTTCTAATTCATCGCCTTCTTCTGTATTTGTGGATAATAATATATCATAATTATTATTACAAGCGCCCTTTAATATTCCTCTTAAGGCCTCTGGAAAGAAAGGGTTTAGAAATACATCTTCAGATCTTGCAGGCATAATAACTCCAATATTTCCAGTTTGTTTTTTAGCTAAGGACCTAGCAATAGCATTTGGATAGTATCCCATTTCATTCATTACTTTTAAAACCTTTTCTTTTGTTTTTTGACTTATTCTTGGATTATCAGATATAACTCTTGAAACGGTCGAAGTAGATACTCCTGCTTTTTGTGCAACATCAGTTGCTGTTATATTTCCATCTTTTTTCATAGTTACAACCTCCCTTCCACTAGTATATATATCTAATTAATTCTTCTACCTGTGTCTGTGTGAAAGAAATGTATAGCACTTACATCAAAGCCAAAACTATGCTTTTCACCACTATTATACTTATAGTGGCCTGGAGTTGATATTACCATCTCAAAACCATTTTCTAGTCTTACATAAAGAATCTTTTCTTTACCAAGCATTTCCACTACATCAATTGTACAAACAAAAGAATCTCCAAACTCTCCACCACTTTCAAATCGCTCCGGTCTTATACCTACAGATATATTTTCTCCTTGGTAGGTCTCTAATGCCTTACTATCAATAGCAGTTGGACTAATTTGGATAATTCCATCATTGGATATAAATTTGCCTTCTTTAAACTTGCCTTCAATAATATTCATAGTAGGTGAGCCAATAAATTTAGCAACAAATATATTAGCTGGTTTATTATAGAATTCTTCAGGGTTTCCAGCTTGTTGTATCTTTCCCTTGTCCAGTAATACTATTAAATCAGCCATTGTCATAGCTTCAGTTTGGTCGTGAGTTACATATATAGTGGTTGTTCCTAGGGCTTTATGGAGTCTAACTAATTCTACTCTCATATGTTCCCGTAGTTTTGCATCTAAATTTGATAATGGCTCATCCATTAAAAACACTTTTGGTTTTCTTACCATAGCCCTACCTAGTGCTACTCTTTGTCTTTGTCCACCTGATATGTCTGATGGTTTAGAGTAAAGATAATCTTTGATTTGTAATAGGTCTGCAGCTTCCATTACTCTAGCATCTATTACCCTTTTACGTTCTTTTCTCATTGATAATGAAAAGGCCATATTCTCATAAACTGTCATATGTGGATATAAAGCATAGGATTGAAAAACCATTGCAATATCTCTATCTTTAGATGGTACTGTATTTACTCTCTTCTCATTAAATAATATATCTCCTTCAGTTACTGAGTTCAGTCCTGCAATCATTCTTAATAGGGTTGTTTTACCACATCCAGATGGCCCTAAAATAACGCAAAAGTCCTTCTCTTTTATTTCTAAATTTATATTTCTTATAGTAAATTCTTCTCGTCCCTCATATTTTTTTCCTATATTATTTAGTGTAACCTTCATTTCTCATACCTCCATATAAATATTATCCCTTAACCGCACCTGATGCTAATCCTGATACTAATTGATTTTGTAATGCTATAAATAATATAACGATAGGTACTGCAGTTAATAAGCCCCCTGCTGCAAAAGCAGGTTGATTTAAAGTCCTCACATCATTTATTAATGTAAATAATCCTGCTGCCAATGTATAAGATTTAGGGTTAGTTAATAATACTCTAGGTAATAAATAATCCATAAAAGGTCCTATAAATGACCACAAGGCTATTATGGCAAGCATTGGTCTTGCTATAGGCATAATTATAAGTCTATATATTTGCATATTAGAGCAGCCATCTATTTTAGCTGCATCATCTAATTCCGTGGATATTGAATCGATATAGCCCTTTAATATAAAGGTATTACCTGCTATTCCCCCACCTGAATATATGGCTATTAGCATCATTTGTCTAGAAAAAACCGGTATAACAGAAGATATTATTGAATGCATTGTAAAGTATGCTGTTATTCCTGCAAATGCAGGTATAGTTTGGATTAACATTATTGCCATTAAGGAAGCTTTTCTCCCTTTAAATCTATACCTTGAATATGCAAATCCAGTAAAGGAGACTATTATTAATGTTAGTATAGCTGTTGAAATAGCAATGAATATTGTATTTTTAACCCATGTTAAATATAGGGTTTCTGTAAATAAATATTCAAAATGCTTTAGGGAGAATTCAAATTTATCATTTAATATTAAATAACTTTCTTGTTTTCCATTAAATGCTGATACAACCATTTGATATAAAGGCCATATAACAACCACAGACCATAAAATTAAAATTGTATAACTTATAAATAGGTTTACTTTTCCAATGAAATTAAGAGGTTGTCTATCAGAAAGATACAAATCACTTTTTCTACGGAATAATTTCATTATAATCTCTCCTCCTTAAAGGCCTTTGAATTTCTAAATCCAATAAAAGCAAAGAACATTAAACCCATAGATATTACTACGGTAATTGCAGCACCTATTGCCTGATATTGGTTTTCCATAGTTAATTTAAAAATATAAGAAATCAGAAGATCAGTAGATCCAGCTAGGTTTCCATAGCTACTAGGATTAAATGGTCCCCCTCCATTAAACAAGTATATAATGGAAAAGTTGTTAAAATTAAATGTATATTGTCCTACTAATAGGGGTGCGGTTTGAAATAATACCATTGGCAGGGTTATACGTCTTATCTTTTGCCAGCCAGTAGCCCCATCTATATCTGCCGCCTCATATAAATCCGATGGTATAGCTTGGAGTACCCCAGTTGAAAGTAAAAACACATATGCACTTCCCAGCCAACTTTGCAATAAAATGAGAGTGATTCTAGAAGCAGTTGGATCAGTCTTTACATTTAATTGATGTCCTAATACTCTACTCAATATTCCAGTTAGAGACCCATTAGGTGAAAACATTATACTGAAGAACATTATAGTAATAAATGCAGGTACGGCCCAAGGTAACAAGTAAATTGTTCTAAAAAACCTTTTCCCAATTATTCTTTCATTATTAGCAATTAAAGCCAATGAGAAGCCTACAAATATTGCTAAACTAGTAGCTACTATAGTCCAAACTACGGTCCAAGTAAGAATCAACCAGAATACAGATCCAGCTAGACCTTCCCCTAAAGCTATAAGTTTATAGTTACTAATTCCCACCCAGGAGAATTTAGACTGATGTTTTGGATCCATTCCTGTAAATGACAAGAGTATTGCAGTTGTAATTGGAACTAATACAATGAAAATAGTCAATATTAAGGCAGGAATTGATACCAAATAAGGAAATCCTTCTTGGTCAATTTTTGTTTTAGATTCAAACCAATTATTGGGTCTAATTCCTTGAATCATATTTCTCTCTACCTTAATCACATCTTTAAAAGATAAATACATTGAAACTAATGCAATAATTACTAAAAATATAGCAATTATTCCCTCTATCATAAATATAAGACTCTTATCTAACCTAGCTCCACCTTCTGCTAAATTAATTAGCCCTGATATACCTGTACCTTGGAAATTACCATAGCCTAAGGAATAAGGAATAGCAATTAGATAAATAAAAAAAGTTAATATAAAGAACAATAGTCCTTTAACATATTGCTTATTAATTACTTGTCCTAGTCCTGGTAAGAAGAAGGTTAAATAACCTATTATAGGTAACTTTTTTTCAGTTTCTATAGGTGTTTTTCTCCTAATATCAGAAATATCTGCTCTTAAGACATTTTCTAGAGTTTTTATATCATGCTTGATTTCATGTTTTTTGTTTCTTATTAATTCATTAACAGATTTGGAACCTGATTCTAAAGTTTTTAACTTTATTGATTCTTTATATTTATTTTTTAGTTCACTAATTCCATTCTTAAGGGCTTTCTCTGAAATTATACCCCCAGCTTTCATATCTCTTAAACGCTTTGATTCATGATTTAAAATTTCTTTTTGTTCATCTTTATATTTATTAATTTCTATCTTGATTTTCTTTTCATTCTCTAAGTCTATATCTGCTTTAAATTCTTTGGCATTTTTCAATGCCATTTCTAAAGTATTTAAACGATTTATTATCTCAGGTAATTGATTGCTTTTAATCTTATTTTCTTTGAAATGTAACTCAGCATCATAGGATAATCTCACATAGTCTTTATAGAATTCTAGTTTTTCCTTGCTTATGAATAGCTTTGTTTTTAATTCCTTCATTTTACCAGATTGTTTTTGGTCTAAGTTGTTTTTAAAAGTATCTGTTTCTTTAGTCAACTTTTTTAAGAAATTCTTTTCTAATCTTTGGTATTCTTTTAATTCAATATTATAGGGATGATTGTTTTTGTTTTTTTTCAAACTATTTAATCCTTGCTTATATTGGATTTTAGAACTCTTATCCCCTTCTTTTAGTTTTAATTCTAATTCAGCAATATCTTTAAGATATAAATTTTTCCGCTTATATTCATTTCCTATGTCATCATATAAAAACATATTATAGGTCTCCAAGAGTCTCCCCCCTTTAAAATTTATTACTACTATCTATAACTTTGTTTAGACTTAAAACTATAAATATTAAAAATATATAGGAAAATATATTTAAATAATAAAACACTGATAGAAACTCAAACTTAATTACTGAAAAAGCTAAAGCTCCAAATAATAACACTGTCCAAATAAATACAAATAACTTATTTATCCTAATACTAATAAATGCAATATATGAATGAATACTTAGGAATACTGGTATTATTATATTAAAAAAGAAGTAGGATAGGTTTTGTGCAACATAAGAGCTAAAGTATTCTTGATTAAGGGTGTCTGACTCCAATGAATAACCTAAATTAGTTAAATACTCTTTAAATAAAATGCTATCTTTTACTTTTATCATCACTGTTAAAGACTCTAATAAAATGATAATAGAACAAAATAATAGTATGGAATATAACTGTTTCTTTGGTAATTTTGTGTATGAATTCATACTTATTCCCCTCTTATGTATAGTAAAGAGAAGAAAGAATAGTCTTTCTTCCCTAATATTTAGTTTATTTAGAAGTTTTTCATCATGGCTGTAAAGGAAGCTTGAACTTCTTTATAAGCTGCTTCTACATTTGCTGGCTTAATTGATGACCATGAAAGTAATGCATTTTTCCAAGTATCCCATACGGAACCCCATTCAGTAAATAAAGGCCTAGCTGGAGCATCTTTATACGATTCAATTACAGATGCAATAACTATTTTATCTGTCTCAGGAAGAGATGACTTTTCATATACTGATCCTTCTACATTTTCTAGGATCTTACCAGTTGCTGAAAAGAAATCAACAGCATATTCAGTATTAACAACTTCCTCTATAAAAGCTTGGGCTAGTAACATTTTATCTTCATTACCTTCATTTCTAGCATTTATAGCTAGTCCCCAACCACCTTGCCAGTGAGTTAAAGGCTTTCCATTAAGTGTTACATTGCCAATTGGCATAATTTCTAAATCTTTACCTTCGTTTGCTAGGTTGGATAAATTTCCTGTAGACCATGGTCCTTCAAGTCTAATGGAATTCTTACCACCAGTTGTAAATGCAGAGTCCATATATCCCCAAGCTGCATCTGAATCAAATAGGGAAGTTCCTGCATCATTATGAGCTTTCCAATAATTAAATAAAGCAGTAAATACATCTTGTTTATCCTTATCTAAGTCAGCAAAATCTGCTGTTAAATCTGAGAACAGATTTCCTGAATCATCCATTCCTAATAATTCTATTTCTGCAGTATTTGTTAATGCTACACCAAACCATGCATCAAATACTGGTACTAACATATCTTCATATCCTAAGTCTGTAAACTCTATAGTCTTGGATAAGTCTAGACCGTTAGCTTTAGCATTTTCTATATTAGCGAAGTTTATTAGTGTTTCAATATTCATAGGGAATGCTAAATAATCTCCATCAATATTAAAGTTACCACCAAGTCCTCCATCATAATCCTTAAATCCACCTACATTAACTGCCATTGCTTTAGCATCCATTGCTGCAAGTGCTTCGTTTTGTGATAAACCATATATTCTGTCCGCTGGTATTGCAAATACGTCAGCTACGTCCACATTAGTTACATCCGTTGAATCTAAAACATCTAAATGATCAAATGATCCTGTTTCGATTAAATTAATAGTAGCATCTGGATTATTAGCTTTAACTCTTTCAACTACATCCTTATAATATTCTAACCAATCACTTTCTACTTGTACTGATATGGTTTCTTTAAGACCTGTTGCTACATTAGGTGTTTCAGTACCAGGACT
>CAZAGS010000035.1:0-3871 GCA_964484955.1 uncultured Tissierellaceae bacterium | reverse complement strand
TATTGTTCAATAGTTCTATCAGAGCTAAATTTACCTGCATTGGCAATATTCATCCAGCACTTCTTAGCCCATCCTATTCTATCTACAAAGGCATCATTTACTCTTTCTTGTGCTTCCCTGTAACTATTAAAATCTTTCATTAAGAAATATTCATCTGGCTTATGCCAATCTGCCCCATTTAATAATGAGTCATATATTTCTCTATAAATCCCTGTACCATTATCATTAAATGTACCATCAACTAATGTATCCACTACACGCTTTAAACCTTCTACATTATGGTAATAATCTCTTGGATTATAATTGGAATTTATTTGTTCAATATCTTCAACTTTTAAACCAAATATAAAGTTATTTTCTTGACCTGCTTCCTCAACTATTTCAACATTAGCTCCATCTAGTGTTCCAATTGTCGGTGCTCCATTTAACATAAACTTCATATTACCTGTTCCTGAAGCCTCTTTACCAGCTGTTGATATTTGCTCAGATATATCTGCTGCTGGGAATAATTTCTCACCATAGGAGACGCCATAATTAGTAGCAAATACTACTTTTATCTTTCCCTTGATATCACAATCATTATTTATTAATTCCTTAATATCATTGATAAATTTGATTATTCCTTTAGCTCTTCTATATCCAGGTGCGGATTTAGCTCCAAATATAAAGGTTCTATTTACAATCTCTAGATTTGGATTTTCTTTAATTCTGTAGTATAAGTCTAGAACATGAAAAGCATTTAAAAGTTGACGCTTATATTCATGAAGTCTCTTTATCTGTATATCAAATATTGAATTAGGGTCTATTTTTATACCTTCATTTTCTTCTATATATTTCAATAATTGATTTTTCTTTATCTGCTTAATATCTAAGAATCTAGTTAATACTTTTTCATCATCACTAAATTTCTCTAATTTCTTTAATTCATCTAAATTTGTAATCCAAGAATCAGAAGCTAATAATTCAGTAATTAAAGCTGACAGTTCTGGATTGGACTGAAGCAGCCATCTTCTTTGAGTTATTCCATTAGTCTTATTGTTAAATCTATCCGGATAAATCTTATACCAGTTATTCAATTCTCTTTCAGCCAGTATATCTGAATGAAGTCTAGCTACACCGTTTGTAGAGTGAGTTCCATAAATAGCAAGCCAAGCCATTTTAATTTGATCCTGATCTATTATTTCATATTCATATATTTCTTCTCTTGAAAATCCTTTGCTTAAAAAGTCATTTATTAGATAGTGATTTATCCCCTCAATAACTCCATAGACTTCAGGTAGTAAAGACCTATAGACATGAACTGACCACTGTTCCAACGCTTCTTTCAGTATTGTATGATTTGTATAGGCAAATGTATCAATTACTATATTCCAGGCCTTATCCCATTCCATATTGTGAACCCTAGTTAGAATTCTCATCATTTCTGGAATAGCTACTGCAGGATGGGTATCATTTAACTGTATAGCATGTAATTTGGCAAAATTATCAAATGTGTTATGCTCTGCTAAATGTCCTCTAATTAAATCCTGTAAAGATGCACTTACAAAGAAATATTGTTGCTTTAATCTTAATCTTTTACCTTCTTCATTTGAATCATTAGGGTATAAGACTCTAGAGATTAACTCCGCATTATTAGCATCTCTAATGGACATATCATAGTTTTGATTATTGAATTCCTCAAAGTTAAACTTTTCAATAGCCTCTGCTTGCCACAGTCTTAAGGTATTTATTGTTTTACCCCCATAGCCTATAATTGGCGTATCATAAGGTACAGCCAAAACATTTTGATCAGCAAAACATACTGTTACAGTTTCTGAATCTTTTCTTATGGACCATGGTTCTTCAATTTCTAACCAATTATCAGCCTTTTCTACTTGGAATCCATTCTCAAAGGATTGATTAAAGATTCCATATTCATACCTAATGCCATAACCTTGTAGATTATAATCCAAAGTTGCTGCTGAATCTAAAAAGCAAGCCGCTAACCTACCTAAGCCACCATTACCTAGACCAGCATCACTTTCAGCATCTTCAATATTGTTGTATTTCATGCCTAATTCCTTTAATAACTCTTCAACACTTTCTTTATATCTAAGATTAATTAAATTGTTACTTAATGCCCTACCCATTAAAAATTCTGCTGAAAAGTAATATGCCTTCTTATTATCAGCAAATCTTTCCTCGCTTGCTAGCCATTTTGGAACAATATCTTCCATTATAGCTTTTGCTAAAGAGCTATATTTTTCATTATCATTACATTGATTAAATTGTTTTCCAAAATTTGTAAGAGCATAAGCTTCCATCCTCTTAATCATAATTTCATTATTAAACATTTATTTACCTCCAATATATTTTAGTAACATCGGCAATCTTTTGAGCAAGGTCTTCACTTAGGTCGCTTTTTCTCATTCGCCATGTCCAGTTGCCTCCTATAGTAGATGGTATATTCATTCTAGACCTATCATCTAATCCTAAAAAGTCTTGCATAGGGGCAATTGCTAAATAGGCTGGTGATGCCCAAGCCCCTCTTATAATTCCCCAATTAAATCCTTCTTCATTATCTAGTTTTAAATACTTTATTGCATATTCTAAATCACTTTTAGAAATATTTTCTAGCCATCCCATAGTGGTATGATTATCATGAGTTCCAGTATATATTACACTATCTCTGGCTAAACTGTGAGGACTATGCTCACTTTCATCATTAGGATTAAATGCGAAATGCATAACTTTCATATTTGGAAAACCTGAGTCAATAACTAATTGCTTTACAGCTTCAGTTGTATGACCTAAATCTTCAACTATTATATTTAAATCTCCCAGTTCTTCTTTTATCTTATTAAATAGTTTCATACCTGGACCTTTTCTCCATGTACCTTTTACTGCATCTGTAGAGCCAAAATCAACCTCATAATAGGTTTCGAATCCTATAAAATGATCTAGCCTAACAAGATCAAACAATTCAAAACTAGATTTAATTCTTTTTATCCACCATTTGTATCCGTCTTCTTCCATTAGCTCCCATTTATAAATAGGATTACCCCATAGTTGACCACCTACAGTAAATTCATCTGGTGGACAACCAGCTACTGTTATAGGCAAATGATTTTGGTCCAAATTATAATAATTTGGATTACTCCATACATCAGCGCTATCTACTGCCACATATATTGGTAAGTCTCCAATTATATTAATCCCTTTTTTATTTGCATAACTTTTTAGCTTTTTCCATTGTTTGAAAAAGTAGTACTGAGTGAATATCCAAAAGTATATTTCTAGCTGATGTTCTTTTTCAAATAACAATACTGCCTCTGAATTAAAATCTTTATATTTTTCTTCCCACTCTAGCCAAGATTTACTATCATTATTTGCTTTAATCCCCATATATAATGCAAATTCTCTAAGCCATTGTTTATTTTCATCATAAAAGCTATCTAATATATTTATCATATGTTTTTTTTCTAAAGAGTTCATAGCATTATTATATGCCCTTCTTAAAAGCATCATCTTATTTTCGTATAGTAATCCATAATCAACTGTTGAATCATCTTCACCTAAGTTCACTAATTGGATATCTTCAATACTTAAATAGTGTTCTTCTATTAACTCATCTAAGTCAATAAAATATGGGTTTCCAGCAAAGGCAGAGAAACTTTGGTATGGAGAGTCTCCATAACTAGTAACACCCAATGGCAATATCTGCCAGTTTTTTTGTTTGGATTTTACTAAAAAGTCAACAAAGTTATAAGCTTCTTTACCAAAATCACCTATACCGTATCTTCCGGGTAAAGAAGATATATGCAACAATATACCACTAGATCTAGTTTTCATAAAATTCCCCTTTAAAAATACTTGTGCAACCGCTTGCACG
>CAZAGS010000034.1:0-15435 GCA_964484955.1 uncultured Tissierellaceae bacterium | reverse complement strand
TCCCAATGTTTAGAACATGGTTTGGACTTTATGGACTATGTAAATTACCTTGGAACGATATAGTACCAGCTAATAATAGTCAAACTGATGAACCAGCTAAGATACCTGAGCATGTTGATAATTATATAAAATTATGTAATGGAGTAACTGGTAAGAATATAGATATACCTGAAATGATTAGAGAATCTGAAAGAGTATATAACTTCCAAAGAATATTCAATATTCGTATGGGTAAAGGCCTTAGGGCAAATGATAAGACACCTTACCGTTCAATGGGACCAGTAACAGAAGAAGAATATCTATCTAGAGCAGACAGATACGATGGCCAATTAAGAGAATTATTAAATTATGATACAGAAGGCAAGACAACAGCTGAAAAAATGGCAGTTTTAAGAGAATATAGAGAAGGTCAGTATGAAGAATTAACAGATGCAGTGTATAAAAGACGTGGATGGAACTCTAACGGAGTACCAACTATAGAGCATTTAAAAGATCTAGGTATGGATCTACCTCAATTAATTGAGGTTATAGAGCCATATTTATAAAGAGCATTGCTTTATTCGATGGGAGGTAATAATATCATACAAGTTAATGGAAGAGATTTCCCTTGGGAAGAAAATCTTACTATTGAAAGAATAATGGAGATAAAAGTATATACTTTCCCTAAAATATATGTGAAAGTTAATGGTGAATTAATCCCAAAAGAAGATTATGGTAAAAGGGTAGTTGAAAAAAATGATAATGTTCAAATAATTCATCTCCTAGCTGGAGGATAAAAAAATGGAGCCTATTGGCTCCATTTTTAATACCTACTAAACATTTCTCTAATTATATTATATGAAGATTTTAATCTTTCGATTTTAATAGCTTCATCCCAATTGTCCCAGGTGTAGATTCTATCCTCACCAGTATCTGAGTCAGGAAGCTTACTATATTCTGTAGGTGTCTTTGGGTCATAAGTTGCAACACTTATATTTATTCCACCAATTTTAATATTTTCACTAATAGTTTTGGTACTAGGGTCAGTAAAACCTATTAAGGTCCAAGGTATTCTAAGTTCAATTAAGTTGTTTGTAATACTTTTGCTATAATCAGTAAGTGAATCATAATATTTAGAATCCGGATTACCATTACCTTCACGTAAAATACCTGTTTCATAAGACATTGCAGGAAGTTTTTGCCCAGTTCTATAATGAATGATTTCTTCACTTAAAGGTAATTTTATTGGAAGAAATGAGTTTATCTCTTCAAGAGTATTATCAGCTTGAAGTATCTTGGATAAACCATTAGAATTTATATGGACTAAATAGTCTGTCTTATTAACAACAATACTTTCATTAAATGGGTTGCTAGTTTTGCCACTATCTTTACTAGTATCCAAAAATATAAGAGTATCAAGGTTACTATTCAAATTATTATATTCAATAGCCAAGTATAAATATCTTTCATCATGGTCTATATAAAGGCTTTTTATCCTATTTGTAGACTTCTTATCTATTGAATAAAAAGGTTCAATTTTATTCTTTTTCCATTCACTTAAGTCCCCATCTACTTTGACTTTTAATCTGTCAAAACTGAGTATACCAAACTGCTCATCACTATTTTGAGCATCACTCCAATTGTCCCATTGATCTTGCCAATTATAAATAAACCCTCCAACTCCGCCTTGAGTAATAATATCTTCATACATACTAGCTAATAGTGATCCTTGATCAGTTTCCGATAGAAATCCTTTATTATATCCATGAACACTTACACTAGATAGACCACGAGAGGATGGAAGACCAAAATCTGATATTATTACTGGTAGGTCATGAGCTGCTATCAAATCCTTTAAATAACCAGCATAATTATTTACCTTGCCTCTATGATCAATGAATTTAGTATACTTTGGATTTAAGTTTAAGAACTCAGGATAATATGGAAAAGCTTCATAAGAAGCAAATTGCCCTGCTATAGTATTTTTTGTCTGTATCACATTTGGATTAATAGATACTAGATCTTCTTCTCTTATTGGCTCATAAGTGTGTGTTAATATATCTGTAGTTACACTATTTACAAAACTAATAGGATGTTGCCATTTATACTTTTCTGCTTCATAATTTAGAGTATGGTCCATCACATTAGCTAAAAAGTTTTCAAAGGGTCTAGCACCATCTGTAAAGACAAATTTGCCATCAAATTCTTTTTTATCTTGTCTATTTTTATTAGTAAAATCTACTAATTCTGGATCCCATTTAAGGCCCAGGATATAACCCATTAAATAATGACTTACATCAGTATTATATTTTCCTTCTTTACCATGGATTACATCTATAGTTTTATTTATATCCTCTTTGAATGGAACAATATTATCTAGTTTAAAAGGGTCTTGTATTTCATTTAAGAGTATTTCATCAATTAATACACCTTGAAATAGATAAATAGGATTGACAGTATTTCTATTGTATACACTTAATGCCTTATAAAATTCAGGTGGCTGTATGGTATTTACTCTAATTGAATTGGCCTTCATTTCTCCAATATCATTAAACCATTTTAGATAGTCCTTTTCCTTCATATCCATTGTTATTGGACTAATATTAACTCCTTTAATAATCAGTTCATCCCATTGGTCATTATTGTAGATATGAAAACCACTATTATCTACTTTAGATATATAATTTATATCTTTCTCTATAAAGGTATTAATTGGTTGGCTTTTTAAGAAACTACAACCAAGGGGTAATGTTATAAGTAATACTATAATTATAATAAATGAAAACTTTCTCATAGGCACACCTCCCGTGTCACTACTTATTTATACCCATTATACCTCATATTAAATGAAATTATAATAATACTATGATATAATTTTAAATAGTCTATGCTAATATGTTAAAGTTTGTATATTAACCAAAGTATTTGAATAATAATAGTTACGATAGCAAATAATTGAAGAAGGTGATCTACTTGGATAAAAGATTAAGGCTAGTAATATTTATATTTTTTCTATTTTTATTAGGCTTTATAATTTTAATGTTGGTAAGTGAATATAAAAATATGGAAGTATTAAAAACCCAATACCCTAATCTATCTGAATCCTCTTATGCATATAGAAAAGATGGATTAAAACTATGGGCTATAAGGCTTATTTTGCAATTTGCCATCCCACTATTATTTTTAACAAGTAAATTATCACAAAGAATAAGTCTATGGGCAAGTAATGGTAGGGGCTTATTCCTTTCTGGATTAATTTATGGAATTGTATTTTTTGGGATTTTATTTCTAATTAACTTACCGATTAATTATTACTCGTCTTTTGTTTTGCCACATAAATATGGTCTTTCTAACCAAACTATTTTAAGATGGCTGGAAGTAAATTTAAAAGGATTTTTAGTTAATGATTTAATAATATCACTTTTCCTTTGGTTCCCTTATATGATATTATTTAATAGCCCTAGAACATGGTGGCTACAATTAGGTATTATTACAATTCCAGTAATAATATTTATCACATTCATTTCTCCAATGGTAATTGATCCATTATTCAATAATTATACCTCTATTAAAGATGAAAAACTGGGTATAGAAATAGTCAAGCTTCTGGAGAAAGCAGATATAGCGGATGCAGAGATTTATATGGTAGATAAATCAAAAGATACTAAAAATATGAATGCCTATATGACAGGTATTTCTAAATCAAAGAGAATAGTTCTTTGGGATAATACTATTAACAATTTAACAGAAGATGAGCTACTATCTATTACAGCCCATGAAATAGGTCATTATATTCATGGCCATATTTGGAAAAGTATTTTACTCTCTGCCATAGGATCCATATTTATTATGTTTTTAATATATATTACTAGCAAAAGAATACTGGATTTATCCTACGGCTCTTTTGGGTTTAAAAATATATATAACTATGCATCACTACCACTATTATTATTAGTGCTTAATGTATTTACCTTTTTAGGGAATCCAATAACCAATTATGTATCTAGATATATGGAGGTTGAAGCAGACAGATATGAAATCAACTTAACTTTAGATAGAGACTCAGCAGTAACAGCCATGGAAAAATTATATGTACAAAGCTTAGGGATTCCAAGGCCTTCAAAACTATATAAGTTGTGGTATCATACACACCCTACTTTAGAAGAAAGAATAGAATTCTACAAAGAAGAGCCCTTCCAATAATAGTATAATTATTATCAACAAACCACTAAGCTTAGTGGTTTGTTTTTGCTTGTATAGGATATAGTGGTATAATATAGATAATTAGCCTTAAAATAATGACTAAAGGAGAGTTACATATGAATATAATAGATGCAATAAATGGAAGAAGAAGTATAAGAAAATATACAGGTGAGCCAATAAATGAAAAGCAATTAGAGACAGTTTTAAAAGCAGGATTTCAAGCGCCTTCTGCTCATAATAGAAACCCTAGAGAATATATAGTATTAAGAGATAAGGAAATTTTAGACAAGATTACAACATTCCACCCATATACAAAAATGCTTCCATCAGCTGGATGTGGAATAGTAGTATGTGGTGATAGAGACAAACAAAAAAGCACAGGATTTATAATATCTGATTGTTCAGCATCAATTCAAAACATGCTATTGGCAGCTCATGGTATAGGTCTAGGGGGGGTATGGTGTGGTATTTATGATGTGCCTGTGTTAATAGAAGAATTCTCAAAATTACTAGGATTACCAGAACACATTATTCCAATCGGCTTAGTTGTAGTAGGTGTATCCGATGAAGAAAAGACAGAGTTGGATAAATATGATACAGAAAAGATACACTATAATGGCTGGTAATAGGGGGTAAAAAAGATGAAAAAAGATTATTTTTACTGGATAATATTTTTTGGACTATTTATTTTAATTTTTAAAGTGTTAGAAAGATTATGGGAAAATATAGATGCTTTAAATGGAATGACAGCTTTTACTTCTAGATTAATTATTACAGTAGTAGGATTTATAATTTCTATTTTAATCACAGAGAAGATTAACGGCCTGATTAAAAAAAAATAAGGAATTTTGTAATTTATTGAGAACTATGCTAAGATTTAATTATGATAAATATGATTGGAGGAAGTAATTTGTATGAAAATAGTACAGCACCTATGTATCAAAAGATATCCCTTGATATTGCTAATGCTATATACAAAGGCCATTATGTAGAAGGTGAAAGACTCCATGGACGTTCAACTTTGGCGGGTAGGTACAATGTATCTTCAGAAACTATAAGGAGATCTATAAAACTTTTAGAAGATGTTGGTGTAGTTAAATCAGTAAAAGGAAGCGGTATTACAGTCTTATCTAAAGAACAAGCTTTTACCTATATTAATAAGTTTAGAAATATAGAAAGTGTTTCATCCTATAAAACAAAGTTAAAATCATTATATGAGAAAAAAGACAGTATTGAAGAGGAAATTCTCAATACTATAGAATCAATAATTAAATATTCTAGCAGACTTAGTAATACTACATCAATTACACCCTTTGAGATTAAAATAAGAGAAACTTCTAAAGTAATAGGACGATCCATTGGAGAAGTAAGTTTTTGGCAACATACAGGAGCTACTATAATTGGAATTAGGCGTGATGGGGAAACCATTCTTTCACCAGGACCATATGCAACATTTCAAGAAGGAGATATTCTATTAATAATCGGAGAAGAGAGTGTTTATGACTCTGTAATGCTATTTTTAGAGGAAGAATAAAACAAGCATAAAATGGGCAACTTCATTAGAGGTTGCCTTTTCTAATGAGAAAAATATTGACAAGTGACAACTCGTAGTATATAATAGGGTTGTTGCATTTGCAAAAATATAAAACATGTAAGCTTTAAAAGGGAGATGTAAATTAATGAGAAATAAAAGAGGATTTATTAAAATACTAGCTATTGTACTAGTAGCATCCTTAATGGTTATTACTGGATGTTCTAGTGGTGGAGGTTCTGCTGATGGAGAGAAAACAATCATATTCGCTGATGCGGGTTGGGATAGTATAAAACTTCATAATGAAATAGCAGGATTCATTGTTGAAAATGGATATGGATTTAAAACTGAGGTAATGAGTGGTTCTTCATCTGCAACATTTGCGGGATTTAGAGGTGGAGATATAGACGTTTATATGGAAGCTTGGACAGACAATCTTATTGGAATCTATGACGAAGCCATTGAAAGTGGAGATATCAAAGAAGTTTCAATTAACTTTGATGATAATGCTCAAGGATTATATGTACCAACTGTAATAATAGAAGGTGATCCAGCTAGAGGAATAGAACCTTTAGCACCTGATTTAGTATATATGACAGATTTAGAAAAATACTGGGAATTGTTTAAAGATCCAGAAGTACCAACTAAGGGTAGAATATATGGAGCGCCACCAGGATGGAATGTAGATACAATAATGCAAACAAAAGTAGAAACTTATGGACTAGATGATAGTTTTAATTATTTTAGTCCAGGATCAGACACTGCCCTAAGTACTTCACTAGCTGCAGCGGCTGAAAGGGATGAAGCATGGGTTGGTTATTATTGGGAGCCAACTTGGGTTTTAGGTAAATATGATATGACTTTATTATTAGAGGAGCCATATGATAAAGATAAATGGGAAAATGGATATGGATCATCATTTCCACCAATGCCAGTAACGGTTTGTGTTTACAAGGATTTAGAAGAAGAAGCACCAGAAGTTGTAGAATTCTTAAAAAATTATTCAACTAGTAGTGAGATTACGAATAAAGCATTAGCTTTTATGTTAGATAAAGATGCTCAACCAGAAGAAGCCGCATTATGGTTTTTTGAAGAATATGAAGATCTTTGGAAATCTTGGATTCCAAATGATATAGCTGAAAAAGTAAGTACAGCTTTAAATAAATAATATGTTGTAAGTTAAGGGGATAGAAAATATGAGTAATTTTCCAGAATTTATTAATTTAAATTTAGGTATATATGTAGATAATTTAGTAAAGTGGTTAATAGTTAATGCAGATTCTATATTTAAAGCAATATCAAAGGGTATGCTAGGATTCTTATTAGGAATTCAAAACTTCCTAATGTGGATTCCTTGGTTTGTATTAATAGCAGTTATATTTTTACTGGGACTGTATGTGAAGAACTGGAAATCAGGCTTAACTTACGCAGTAATGTTAATGTTAATTGGGGCAATGGGATTATGGCATGAAATGATGCTATCCCTTGCCATTATTATTACATCAGTTATTATTTCTATAATTATAGGTATTCCGCTAGGAATTTTATCTGCTAAAAGTAAGAGGGTATCAACTATAATGAGCCCATTATTAGATGCAATGCAGACTATGCCAAGTTTTGTGTATTTAATTCCAGCAGTAATGTTCTTTGGAATGGGAATGGTACCTGCAGTATTTGCAACCATTATATATGCAACTCCACCGGCTATACGTTTAACAAACTTAGCTATTACAGGAGTATCGGAAGAGATGTTAGAGGCTGCCCATTCTTTTGGAGCATCACCTATGAGTGTATTATTTAAGGTTGAACTTCCACAGGCTTTCCCTACAATCATGACTGGTATAAACCAAACTATGATGATGGCAGTGTCTATGGTAGTCATAGCTTCAATGATTGGCGCCAGAGGCTTAGGATTAAATGTTTTGGAATCTATTAACAGATTAGATATAGCTAAAGGATTTGAAGCAGGTCTTAGTGTAGTATTCTTAGCTATTATACTTGATAGATTGACACAGGGCATGGCAAATAAAATGAATTATCATAGTAATGATAATGATAGAAGTTAGGTGTTGAATATGAATATGAAAACTAAAATAAAAGTTGAAAACTTAATTAAAATATTTGGTAACAGACCGGGTGTAGCTTTAAAAAGACTTAAAGAGGGTCAAGATAAGACAAGAATACTAAAAGAAACTGGTCAGACTATCGGTGTAAACGGAGTATCTTTTGAAGTAAATGAAGGGGAAATGTTTGTAATTATGGGATTGTCTGGTAGTGGTAAATCTAGCCTTATTAGGTGTTTAAATTTATTAAACAATCCTACAGCCGGAAATATATTTGTAGATGATGAAAATATAGTAAAATACGATAAAAAACAAGTAAGAGAGTTTAGAAAAAAGAAAATGGCTATGGTATTCCAACACTTTGGACTCTTTACACATAGAACAGTACTTTCTAATGTAGAATATGGAATGGAAGTAAGAGGTATGTCAAAAGAAGAAAGAAAAAAGATAGCAATGGATATGATTGATACTGTAGGATTATCAGGCTATGAGAATCAATACCCAAATGAGTTAAGTGGGGGTATGCAGCAAAGAGTAGGATTGGCTAGAGCGCTTGCTAATGATCCAGACATATTATTAATGGATGAACCATTTAGTGCATTGGACCCACTTATTAGAAGGGAAATCCAATTAGAACTTATAAGTATTCAATCAAAACTTCAAAAGACAATTATATTCATCACTCATGATATAAATGAAGCATTTAGATTAGGTGATAGGGTAGCTGTTATGAAAGATGGTAAGATAGTACAAATAGGTACACCTGAGGAAATTCTTACAGAACCATCAGATGAATATATTGAAGACTTTGTAAAGGATATTGATAGAACTAAAATAATGCAGGCCAAAGATATTATGACTAGATCTACTGCATTAGGATTTATAAAAGATGGACCAAATGTAGCATTAAAAGAAATGCGAGCAAATGGACTTTCTAGTTTATTTATTGTAAATAGAAATATGATTTTACAAGGAATTATAAATGTAGATGATACAATAAATGCTATTAAAGAAAAACAAAGTATTGAAGATATATTGAAAAAGGACTACTTTACCACAAGACCTGATACTTATATCCAGGATTTAATGGCATTCGCAGCAGATACAAAATATCCTATAGCCGTGGTAGATGAAAATGAAAAATTGCTAGGGATTATAGTTAGATCTTCAATCTTAGCAGGATTAGTATAAAATCTAATAGTGACTCAATTGAGTCACTATTAGATTCAAATTTGCATAAAGCTTCATTTTGTGGTATAATGGTTAAGTTAGATTAATAGTTAGAAATTTGTTGAGGTAATATAAAAAGGTTCTTGCAACATTCTTATCCTTAGTTATACTCTTAAGCCCTTAGGGGATCAGATTTATTCAAACCAGAATTTTAAATATAATTATAAATATTAAATTTGGACTAATTATTTACTGACTAGCATACTTTGTGTATGGTAGTTTTTTTAATGTGTAGAAATTTAAAAGGAGATGTTTTTATGAATTGGAATATTTTATTAGCACTTATAGGATTATTTTTAATCACTGCTTTTACAAATATATTAGCAACACTAAAGACCATATTAATGGCAAAAAGGATTATGAATCCGGTATACTTATTGGTATTTGCAGACGCAATGATTTTTGCAACAACCATAAGTAAAGTAACTAATGGAGATGGAATACAGTTTACTATAGCATATGCCCTTGGTAGAACTGTAGGTGTTTTCATAGGCGGAATAATAGAGGATAAAATGGCACTTGGAATTCTAGAAGTAGATTTATTTTTAAACGATAAAGTTAAAGTTAATCAGATATCTAATAAACTTAGGGATACAGGCTATACAGTTAATAACTTTTTAGTTGGTGGTAATAATGGTGAAAGGAGATACCAGATAGAAGTTGTAATTAAAAGAAATGAATTTAAGATACTAGAATCCATTATAGAAGAATTTGGTGTAATTAATCCTACTTTGAAAGTTAAAACTTTAAATAAAGTAGATGGAAAAATTACTACTGGAAGAATATTAAAACAAGCATAGATAAAGAATATTGTTTATTCATTTAATTTAAGGGAATATATAAGTAAAGCACTATTTAACAAAAGGAGGATAATTAAATGAATACCAATAACAGTAACAATGAAGATAATGTAAATATTGATCGTACTAATGTGGAAAGAAAAGAACAACCAAGTATGGTAGGAGCAACCTTTATAAAGTATGCTTCTTACATTATCATATTACTAATAGTCTTATATTTTTTAGTAAAATATATATTGCCTCGAATATAATTTTAAAAACCAGATTGAAAAATCTGGTTTTTTTATGAATATATACAAAAGTTTGGTATAATATTAGTATTAAAAGAAATATTACAATGGGAGTGGTAGGATGACAAGGTTGAGAATAATATTGATTGCAATTCTATTACTGGTAGTTGTAATAGTAATAGGACCAATAGAATATGAAGTAGCTAGTGTAGAAAAATCAGAAATAGAACTTGCCAGAGAAAATCAGATTGTGGAATACTTAAAAGATAATTATAGTGAAATAATTATAGATGATGAAATACATATTTCAGATTTATCTATTTTAGATGAGGATATAAAAGATAAGGAGATATTTCTTACTGGAGAAGTTCACGGAATTAAGGCTAATACAGACTTACAATTAAAATTCTTAAAATACTTTAAAGAAAAGACAGATTTTAAATACTATCTTGCCGAATACTCATATAGTAATGCATATTTTTTAAATAAATATTTAAAAACTGGAGATGTGAAAATTTTAGAAGATATATTCCAAGAACTAAGGGGATCATATTCTTGGAACAAAGATAGCTTCAACTTCTGGATAGATTTATATAAATATAATAATAATCTTCCAGAAGATAAAAGAATTGAAATAATAGGTATTGATATAGAGCTTCAACCTACTACTTCTTATAGATATTTAGTGGATGTATTACCAAAAGAAAATCCGCCAGAAGAGATAAAGAGGATGTTAGATAATACAATTTATACCTATAATCGATTAAATGAGTTTGGAAATGCATCAATTTATAGTACTGCAAAAGACTTACAAAAAGATATAAATGCCAAAGAAAGTATTTATAGAAAATACCTAGGAGAACATTACTTTGGATTTAAGATTGTTGTATCAAATTTATTAAATTATGAAAAAGCCCATAGAAATAAAAGAAATCAAATAGACTGGAATAATTCTAGGGACCAAATGATATATGAAAACTTTGTTTTAATTCATAGGCGATTACAAAGGGATAAATACTTTGGACAATGGGGAGTTAACCATGGATTTCAGAGAAAAGAAAAGGATATCAAATGGTTGGCAAGTTATTTAAATGAAGAGGAATTGTATAAAGATAAGATATTAAGTATTGCTTTTAACTATGAAAATAGTATGCAAATGGGTAAAATGGGTGACAAGCAATATATGATTAACGAAATAAATTTTATATTTCCCTATATGAAAATAGCTAATGATACAATTGGGGGAAATTTGAATTTATATAAATTGAATAGTTATAATTCCCCTTTCAAAGATATACCTATGCATAATACCTTTAATCAAAAGCTTTTAGATGAACCTATGTTAGATTTTTTTCAATATATATTATATATAAAGGACTATGGACCAACAGAGCCACTGGGCTATATATACTAGTTTGCAAATACTATTATTTGGAAGGGGCTATTAGCAGTGGAAAAACAAGAGATAATATTCACAAACTACAATAGCGAAATATTTAAAAGAATTGAGCTAAAAGCTTTAGATGATTTATTTTTGCCAAAAGATACTAGTGTTAAATGGCTTGAAATTACTTCATTAGAAAATATAGATTTGATAAATCAGATAGGAAAAAGGTTTAATATACATCCATTAGTTATAGAGGATATATTAAATGAGGACCATATGCCCAAACTAGAAGACTATGAAGATTATTTATTTTTAATAGCAGAGGGTTTGACTCTACATGATGATGGGGAATTAGAGGTAGAACAATTTAGTTTTATATTATTTAAAGATTTAGTAATTTCTTTTCAACAAGGAGATTCACATCCTTTTGGAACAGTATTAGCAAGGATGAGTGAAGGGTCTAATATTAGAAAAAATGGAGCCGATGACCTTTTGTATGCCCTTATAGATACTATAGTAGATAATTATTTCCTGGTAGTTGAAAAGATGGGCGAAAACATAGATGAGGTAGAAGATATAGTGCTATCAAATCCCCAAAGGAAAATTTTACAAGAAATATATAAGCTAAAAAGAAACTTAATTTATATAAGAAAGACACTTTGGCCTATGAGAAATGTAATAAGTAGTATTTCTAAAAGCGAATATGATTTAATAGATGAAAGAACTCTATATTATTTTAGGGATATATATGACCATATTATCCAAATGATAGATATTATTGAAACCTATAGAGATATTTGCTCCGGTATGCTAGATACCTATTTATCTAGTATTAGCAATAAAACCAACGACATAATGAAAGTATTAACCATTTTCTCTACCATATTTATACCCCTTACTTTTATAGCTGGGGTATATGGAATGAATTTTAAATACTTACCAGAATTAAACTGGAAATATGGCTATGCAAGTTTTTGGATTATCTCTGCTATCATAACTGGCTTTATGCTAAGATATTTTAGAAAGAAAAACTGGTTGTAGGTGAAAATATGAGATTATTTATAGCTATAAACTTTAAAAAGGGAGTTAAGTATAAAATTCAAGATATTATTGACCATTTAAAGTTATCTTCAATTGAAGGTAAATTTGTAAGTACTGATAATCTGCATTTAACTCTTGAATTTTTTGGAGACATTTCTGAAGATAGAGTTGTGGATATAATAAATATTATGAATAAAATATCTACCAGATCTTTTTCATTAAAGTCATCAAATCTAGGATGTTTCAATAAAAGAAGTGGAAATATCTATTGGATTGGACTAAAAAAGAGCAAAAGGCTTTTGGATCTTCAAAAGGACTTACACAATATGCTTAAGTCTAAGGATTTTGAACTAGAAGACAGGCCCTATAAGCCCCATATTACAATTGGCCGCAAAATAACTTTAGAAGATAATGTTGACCTAGAAGAATATATAAAACCTTTTAACAAAATTAGAATAAAGGTCAATTCAATTGAATTAATGAAATCAGAACATATAAAAGGACGATTAGTTTATACAGCTATTTATTCCAAGAAATTATAAAACCCAAAACATTTTTTTGTTTTTGGGTTTTATAATTTTAAATTAAGTCTTGTATAAAATTTTTCTTGTCTTTTGCTAGTTCATGAATATGTCGATTATAAAAGTACTTTGATATTATAAATATTAGTCCTGAGATTATAATTAAGTATGATGCATTTATCATTATGGCAGTGGGACTATCATTACGAGATATTGTAATAGAAACTAACACTAAAACCATGAGTGTTGCAATTATAGCTGGCAGGTTTTTCATGAATCCCTTTTTTGTACTAAATAATGGAGTAACAACACCTTCTATAATAAAAAAGATAGAACCATATCCAATATAGAATAATAGTATTAAGGGAGTAACCTTCCAAGAGAATCCTCTATAGGCAAAGAATGATAATACAATAAAGGTACCCAACATATAAAATGACATTTTTACTAAAAACCATAAAAAGATCTCTATTAAGCTAGGACCATTGCTGTTTTTGATTATTTCTTGAGTAAAACCTGTTAAATTATCTCCTATGGTTTCCTTCAAACTTGAATCTCTCAACTTTAACTCCTGAGACATCCCTATTAAATCTCTTCTAATTACTTCTGCATCATAAGAATTAACTTTAAAAACACTCATACTTTTAGTAATATCTTGTATAAGGTCATTGTCATATGGGTCTAAACCTATTGATTGTTTCTTATTATCTTTTTTTAGGATACTTACTTCATTTTTGAACATATCTCAATCCCCCTTTAAAATACTATCCACGGTTTCTTTAACTTCATTCCAAGCGATTTCAAATTCCTTTAAGAATTCTTCTCCAATGCCAGTTAAAAAATAATATTTTCTTTTAGGCCCCAGTGGTGACTCCTTGTAAATAGATGATATTATTTTTCTTTTTTCTAGTCTTACTAAAATTGGATAAGTAGATCCCTCTTTAACATCATGAAATCCAAAGTCCTGTAATTTAGTCACTATTTCATAGCCATAAGTTTCTTCCATACTAATTATCTTAACTATGCATCCTTCAAGTGTTCCACGCATAAATTGTGATTTATCAATCATTTTAACACCTACCTTGTACCACCTATTAGTAACTATATTGTACTACCTAGTAGTTATAATGTCAAGATAGTTTGAAAGGTATTTTTAGTATAATAGAGTATAATTGTTATAATAGGTTATATTTATAAAATAAAATGAACCACTTGCATAATTATTGCGACTAAGTATATGAAGGCAGCTTTTGGGGAGGTGATTTTGATATTGATAAACAAAAACTATTAAATGAAGCAAGACTTGGAAATGTTCATGCATTTGAATCCTTAATGGGTCATTATATGAAAGTTATTTATAATTACATACTTTCTAAAATCTCAAATACAGAGGATGTAAATGATGTATTACAGGAAAGTATGTTAGCCATTTGGCAAGGATTAAAAGGATTTAAAGAAGATTCGTCTTTTAAAACATGGACTATAGGTATAACTAGGAGAAAAATAGCAGACTTTTATCGTAAATATTACAATCAAAATCATTTTGAGACAAGAGACTTCCAAGATATAGAAAACCATGTATCTACAGCAGATGAAATATCAAATGTTATAAATAAGGCTGATATTGAAGAATCAATATCTAGCTTAGCTGAAAGAGATAAGGAACTATTATTTTTAATCTTTAGTGCTGGACTTACCTACGGAGAAATAGAAGAAATCACTGGAATCCCAAGGGGAACAATTAAAAGTAGAGTGTATACTCTAAAGAAAAAACTTAAACCATTATTAGGTGAGGGAGGGGTATAAATGAACGAAGAATGTATTAATATAAATGATCTAATTATTGAATATAGCAATAATACTATAAGCAAAAGTAATAATACTATACTCCTAAACCATCTTGCTAAATGTGGGGAGTGTAGGAAAGAACTTGCCTTAGTATTAGCATTATCGCAAAGTATTAAAAGCCATTCAAAAGGTGTACCAGAATATATTATGAAAAATGCCTTTTCTATGATTGCGAAAGAAGAAGTTGTGGAATCAAATAATAACTTGGATCATTTAAAATCTTCACTAGTTACTCTAAAAGATGTATTATCCACTACAAAAAAGTCAATAAGATTTGCAATACAATTTATTTAAGGAGGAGTTATAATGTCAGAATTTAAAGTTGAAAGTGCAAAGGAAATAGGAGAAATATTAGATGCGGTATCAGATAAGGTGCCAAAGCTTATAAGTGGAATAGTCAGTAGTTTATATTCAGCAGAAGCAGGTAAGAATATGGGGCAGGCAGTTGGAGGTTTATATAAAGAATTATTAGCTTCAGGATTACCTGAAGATGTTGCCTTAGAAATGGCAAAAAATTATATGATTTCCTTAAAAGACATTTCTCAATTTGTAAACAAAGAATAGTCTGAGGATTATATAATGATAACTCTTTTTCACTACCT
>CAZAGS010000033.1:0-16058 GCA_964484955.1 uncultured Tissierellaceae bacterium | reverse complement strand
TCATGAAAAAACCTCATTTCATCCTCAAAATTAGAATCATAAATATGTTGTAAAGTCCTGTAAATGTATCAGTTAGATCCTTTTTTCTTAATTGTTCATTAGTATCAATAATCTTTTGGAAATAGTAGCCTGCAAGAAACCCGACAGCCAAGTAGATAAACATTCTAAGCATCCAGTTGGCTTGCGATTGCATAATACCACCAGAAGCATCTAAGGGCATAGAGGGGCCTAAAAGTATACCCAATGTAAAAGCAACTAATAAACTACCTTTAACTTTCCAATAATATGATGCCAAGAGGATTATAATAAAACTTAACTGTGGCCATGAAGACTTGGTTCCTCCTGTTTTTAATGTTATATAAGTAACAAGAATAGTTAAAAAAATAATTAATAAAACTCTATATATGTTCCTTGATTGTTTATCCATCTTTTTTACTAATAAATACATCCCTATGGCAACCTCCTTATAAAACAATTATTATTTTCTAGTAGTTACTATCTATAATTACTACAATATTTCAAGCTTAGATACAGAATTATCTGTCCCGCAGGCGGCAGACTGTATGCATACCCACCATTTTTTTGATCTTTTTACTAAACTCTTAAATTAAAGGTATTATAATTCGTTCTAATATTCATGTAATGGTGAATAATCTGCGGCAAAATATAATTTATACTTCTCAATATCATAGTCATACTCTTTTAACATTTTTACTATTAATTCACTATAACCGTTAGCAGACATTGAGGTAGTTATATATATTTTGTTCATTATCTTTATTGGCAGAATCATATTTGAGTTATCTGTAGAAAAGTAATCTCTAAGATCACCATTCATTCTTGTCAGTTTTTCAAAACTCATAAACTTTTTCTCATCAATTTTTAATAGTTCTTCACATGTTTTTATAAATATATCCTTCCATGTGCCAACTTTAATTATCTCTCCATTGTTAAATTTAAATCCATAGGGCCTTATATGTGTTAAGTCTTCTAATAGGCTATGTTCTATAGTGTTATCTACCTTATAATTTTCATAATTAGGATTTAACCTTTCTTCTTCTCCAATATATTCATGCTTTACTTGACCCATAGTTAACTGTCCATAATTTATATCTAGTTCATTTTTTATTTCTTCAATAATATGTGTAATTTCTATTAATTCTTCTACAAATATATCTTTATCTTTTTCTAAACTATATTTGCCAATGATTACTTCCACCTGTTCTTGGACTTGACCAATTAGTTTTGAAATATATATTGCGTCCTCTGGATAATCTCTTTTTATTGAATTCAGTAGTTTTTTAATAAAAATCACCTCAGATTAAGAATTTTGCTTACTGCTTATTTATATATTCGACATCTTTATTCAAAATCCTTTTTTTTAATCTAATTTATTTTAATAAAAAGAAATAAAAACGGGTCGATAATGTTATTTCTGATTATATGATTACAAGAACTGATGGAAGAAATGAAAATAAGAGTCTGCAACCATTTGGCTGTAGACTCTTTTTTACTTGTTTTTATAAACTTGTTTTCTAATTATGAATTATATGCCACTTCATCAAGTTCGCCTTCTTGCTTAGCTATTATAGCTGTACAAACTGCATCCCCTGTAACATTGACAGCTGTTCTACCCATATCTATCAATCTATCTATACCCATGATAAGTCCAATGCCTTCTAAAGGAAGTCCTACAGATGCAAATACCATAGATAACATTATTGCACCTGCTCCTGGAACACCTGCTGTACCAACTGAGGCAAGAGTAGAAGTTAAAACTACTGTTAACATCATTTGTACTGTAACTGGAATACCATATACTTGAGCTACAAACAGGGTGGCTACCCCTTGCATAATAGCTGTACCATTCATATTAATTGTTGCACCTAAAGGTATAGTAAAAGAAGCAATCTCCTTTGAAATCCCTAGTTCATTTTCACATATATCTATAGATACTGGTACTGTAGCACCACTACTAGCTGTTGAAAATGCAACTGACATTGCTGGTAAAAACTTCTTGTAGAATGTTTTTAGTGATAATCCAGATAATAATTGTAGAAGTACACCGTATATTAATACCAGTGTTATTATAAGTCCAAGATATATTGTGCCAATATATTTCATTAATGGAACCATAGCTGCATAACCTACAGTGGAAAATGTTTTTGCAATAAGTCCAAATACTCCTATTGGTGCAAATGTCATAACAATTTCTACTAATTTCATTATTAAATCATTTACGTCTTCAAATAGACCAATGATATTCTTACCCTTGTCACCCATTACTGCTAATCCTATACCAGTTAATATTGCAAATAATATGATTTGAAGCATATTTCCCTCAACCATTGCTGCAATTGGGTTTGTTGGTACCATTTCATATAGCATTTGTATTAGGGGTGTTTTAGTTGCGATTGTAGTTTCCACCGCTTCAATTGCTTCCATATTTAAGCCTGCTCCTGGTTTTATTAGAAATCCCAAACCTAAGGCTATAGATATTGAAAAAGCAGTGGTACCCATATAGAAAGCTAGTGTTTTACCACCTACTCTACCTAATTTTTTGATATCTCCTATACTGGCTGCTCCATTCACCAAGGAAACGAATACCAAAGGAACAACTAACATCATAATTCCCCTAAGGAATAGTTGCCCTACTAAATTAAAAATTCCATCCACTAATACTACATCTTTAAAGACTCCATCTGGTAGTTGAAAAACCAGAATTCCTGTTAGCAGTCCCAATCCAAGGGCTATAAGTACCTTTGTTGTCAAACCTATCTTTTTCCTCTCCATACTAAATCCCTCCTATGTATTTTTTTGTGTCCCGGGCACTATGTGATTATAGGTTAAGTGAAAACGTTTGTCAACCGTTAATGCCTTTTTTTAAATAGTGCCACAATTGAAAATACTAGTCTACAACCAAATGGTTGTAGACTAGTATTCTTATCTTCCTAGGTCAATGATATTTTGTATAAGGGCTTGGCATCTACCACAGTCTACTTCAGTTCCTGCTTTTGTAACTATACCAACTTTTTCTACTGTGTCAGCTCCAGCTTTTATTGCATCAAGTACAGTCTTTAAGGAAACTTCCTTACAACCACATACGGAGCTAAGTATACCTTCTAATTCAGCTTTACAGCCTTCACAGTCATTACATACTCCTGCCAATTCTATTATCTCTTCTGTAGTTCTAGCACCTTGAACCATTGCTTTTCTTATAGTTGAGTAGTATACCTTATTTGTGTTACATATTATTCTATCTTCTGCCATTATGTCTTCTCCTTTTGTATATATTTTCAACTTTTCTATTATAACATATAGAAAAATAGATTTCTTCGATCTTTTATAAATAATAGAAAAAATGCCCTTGTGAAATTGACAAGGGCATTTTTCTATTATTCTACCTTTAACTCTTTTATTGCGTCATTAAATTCTTTTATTTTAGCTTCATCTTTTACGAGTGGAAGATTGGCTTCTATATTCATTAAACATCCATTTACTCCAACTTTCGCAAGTTCATAGCCTATTACTAGGTCTGAATGACAATTAGGATTTGATTTACCTTCTAATTCTACACCTAAATCATATACTCTCTTACATAGCTTTGCATTTTCCATAGGTGATGTTGCTCCCACTACTCCTGCATCTGCAATAGCTTGTTTTCTTATTTCTTTTTCTTCATCTGTTTCTTTTGGTAATTTGTATGCATCTCTAATTACACCGTAAGCATTAGCATCATTTACTACACCTGCTAGTAATTTTTCTCTAATTTCTTCTAATTCTTTTGCATATTTTAATTGTGTTTCTGCATCTATTCCGTAATCTTTCTTAGTAGATAATTTACATACCATGCCAATTAGACCACAAGCTAGTGCTCCCGAGAAAGCTGATGCACTTCCTCCACCAACTGTTACGTCATCTGTATCTAATATCAATTCTACTACATCTTTATAATCCATAATAAACCTCCATTATTTTAGTTAAGTTTTATTGAGTAAAGACTCGCCTTAAAAGCGAGTCTTTAAGTTGTATAGGTTAAAGTTCTTTTATTTTTCGTCTAATAATTTCTTTTCTAAAATTTGCTCAATGGAAAAGTTTTCTATTTGTAGGTAGTATTCTGCTGCATCTAGTAATGATTTCATTGGAACTGTTCCTATAACTTCACTACCTACTACATTTACTCCATATCTTTTTGCTTCCATTTTTACCATTTCAAATGCTTGATAAACTGAGGATTTTTCGAAGTTTACAAGATTCATTGAAACTTGAGTTTGATTTCTATCTTCTAGTTTTAATCCTATACCTTTAACAAACCTAAGTCCGCCACCAATATGTCTTACTTTCTTTGCAATTTTATCTGCAATTTCTACATCTGGTGTATCTAGGTTTATATTAAATGCTACTAAAGGAACTCTTGCTCCTACTGCTGTAGCTCCACTTTTTGCGTTCATCTCTTGTGGTCCAAAGTCTGGTTTCCATTCTTCTTCTTTAATCTTTTCAAAGAATGCTTCATATTGGCCTTTTCTTACCTTTGCAAGGTTTGTTCTTTCAGGTGTTGATGCTGCATCTTCATATAGGTATATTGGAATTCCCCAGCTACCCATTTCAGCTCCTACTTCTTTTGCAACTTCAATACATTCAGCAATTGTAACATTTGATACCGGTGTAAATGGTATAACATCTGTTGCTCCCATTCTTGGGTGAGCACCTTCATGTTTTGTCATGTCAATAAGTTCTGCAGCTTTCTTTGCACAATTTATAGCAGCTTCTTTTACTTGCTCAGGACTTCCAATCATGGTTAGAACTGTCCTGTTGTGGTCTTTATCTGATGAATAGTCTAAAATTGTTATCCCTTCAACATTTCTAGCCTCATCGATAATCTTTTCAACTAATTCTAAATCTCTACCTTCACTAAAATTTGGTACACATTCCATTAATTTTCTCATATTGCCCTCCTATTTGAACTTTATTTTAAGTTTTCAACAAATGTTTTTATAAACCATATTGTTTGTGGTTGATATATGATATCTACTAAAAACGCTCCAACGATAGGAACTATCATCATAGCTTTTCTACTCATACCATACCTTTCATTAACTGCTGTCATATTAACTATAGCAGAAGGAGTAGCTCCAAGTCCATGACCGCATAGGCCTGCACACATAACTGCTGCGTCGTAATTTTTGCCTAGTATTCTGAAAACCACAAAATATGCTAAGAATACAAGTAATGCAACTTGTGCTAAAACTACTATTAAAACTCCACCTATTAATCCAGATAATTCCCAAAGTTTTAAAGTCATAAGTGCTAGTGCTAAATACAGATTAAGCATTACATTACCAATTTCATCAACTAATGCAAAATCGAATCTGTAAAAATGGAATTTTTCATTTAAGTTTCTTAGTATTACTGCTACGAACATTGCTCCTACATAAGTAGGGAAACCCATATTGATTAACTTACTTATCCATCCAGATATAATAGTTCCTAATGCCATACATACAATAATTGCGGAAACGTTTTTCATAATATCTAATGAACTTAATTTCACACCAGAAGATACATTTATATCTGTTACTGATGTATCAAATATTTCATCTTCATCAGGTTTTAAATTATTTTTTTCAATAAGTCTTCTACCTAGTGGTCCACCAACAAGTACTGCAGAAATAAGACCAAATGTAGCTGCTGCTGCCCCAACAAGAGGTGCAGATTCATATCCCAATTCAGCAAAAGTATTACCATAAGAAAGTGCCGCACCATGGCCACCTACCATTGAGATAGCACTTGCTAGTAATGCATATGCTGATTCTAGTCCTATAGCCCTAGATAAGGCTATACCCATAGTATTTTGTAGTATTGAGATTACTCCAGCTACTGCCCAGTATATAAGTAATAACTTTCCACCTTTTTTAAGTAATTTAAAACTTGCACCAAGTCCTACTGTTGTAAAAAAAGCTAGCATAAATGTTTCTTGGAATATATTTTGAAAATCAAAACTAAATGTATTAGTTGAATAACCGATCCAAGTAATAAACATGAATATAAATCCACCAATTACTGGCGCAGGAATGCAATACTTGTCCAGAATCTTGACTTTATCTTTTGCAAAATATCCTAAAAGTAATAGTATAGCCGCAAAAGCTAAAGTTACAGCCGAGTTAACCCCAATTTTTGTAATGCCGTCAATTAATTCAAAATTCATAAGCCAAACCTCCTAGTTTTATTATTAATAAAATAACCATGATAATAACACATATTTACAAACTAACAATTAAGGCAGCCTCCTAATACCCCCCTTCTATTAAGGTTCTTGTAATTAAGTATAAAATTTAATTTTAATATCTCTTTAATACTATGCATTATTCATGCCAACTTTTATAATTGTAAAAAATGTGTTTTTTCAATGTTGCATTAAGTAAATATCATATTAAACTCTTAACTATGCAAAAACTACCCCGCAAAATTTGCATGGTGCAAATTTTGCGGGGTAGTAGACAGTTTATAAATTATATTCTTTTATTTTATACATAATGGTTCTTTCCGAGATTCCTAGACTTTCAGAAGTTCTTTTCCTGTTTTGATTATTGCAATCTAAAGCAAATTTTATTACCTTCTTTTCAACTTGCTTCATGTCTTCACCTTCATATATTTTTATATAATCTTCTTGAATACCATATGCCACCTTATTTATTTTCTGTGGATTCAAATTTAGTGAATCAACCTCTATATAGTCTCCTATATTTAATAATACTGCTCTTTGAATAATATTTTCCAATTCCCTAACATTTCCTTGAAACTCATGGGTTCTAAGTAAATTATACGCGTCTTGGGAAATCCCTTTAATATTCCTATTAAAAGATATATTGTATTTATCTATAAAATAGGGTATAAAGAATTCAAGATCCTCTATTCTTTCCCTCAGGGGTGGAACTTCTATATTTATTACATTTACTCTGTAATATAAATCTTCTCTAAAATTTTCTAATTTTACTTGCTCTTTTAAGTCTTTATTAGTAGCACATACTATTCTAACATCAACTTTAAATATATTTTCACTACCTATTTGCCTAACTTCCTTTTCTTGAATAAACCTTAGTAATTTTGATTGCAGTCTTAGGTCCATTTCACCAATTTCATCTAGAAGAAGTGTTCCTTTATCTGCTTTTCTAATAATACCAATTTCATCTTTATATGCTCCTGTGAATGCACCTTTTTTATATCCAAACAATTCACTTTCTAATAGTTCCCCTGGCATAGCTGCACAATTTATAGCTACAAATGGATATTTAGCTCGGTTACTTGATGAATGAATCTTCTGTGCAATAAGTTCTTTTCCAGTACCAGTTTCTCCTGTGACTAATATTGTAGCATCCGTATCTTTGATTCTATTTATTACTGTATTTATCTTTTTTATGCTCTCTGAGTTACCGATTATATCTTTCTTTATATGACCTTCAAGATTACTTATCTTTTCAGCCATTATTATCTTTTCAGATGCAGTATTAAGTAAGGCTAAAAGTTGTTCATTTTCTATGGGCTTTGTTATAAAATAATAGGCTCCTGCTTTAATTGCTTCTATGGAATTTTCTATAGTGGAGTAAGCAGTCATAATGATAATTATTGTGTCTTCAGATTTACTTAATAATCGTTTCATTAAATCTAAGCCACTTTCTTCTTTCAGTCTTAAATCTAGTAATACTAGTGAAATGTCTTCTTTATTAAATATATCATATGCCTCTTCAATATTATCACTTATATATACCTCATAATGATCTTCTAATAAAAATTTAAGGGAGCGCAATATTTTTATTTCATCATCAACTATTAATAATTTATTCTTCACTCTTGTGTCCCCTTTCTGCAGTTATTATGATACTTATGCCTGCATCTGGCTTATTATTTTTAGCAATTATCCTTCCTGAGTTTTCCTCAACAATCTTTTTTACAATAAACATACCTACACCATTTCCAGTGACTTTAGTTGTATAAAACGGCTCAAATATATATTGTATTTTATTCTCATCCATTCCTAGTCCATTATCTTTAATATATAATATTACATTATTATGGTTTTCTTCTGCATATATTTCTATTACTGGATTGATTATTTCCTTTAATGCATCTTTACTATTTAATAATATATTTAAAATACATTGTTTATAGTGATTTATATCAAATTTAATATAAAATGACTTATCTATATTTAATACTATTTTAACATTTTCAATTTCTAATCTTACAAGTTTGATTGCATTCATTGTTTCTTCTAAAAGATTAATATCTATGATATCTGCCTTTCTTGGTGATGAGTATTCAACAAACTCTTTTATGAGGGCATCTATTCTATCTATTTCTTCTGGAATATCTTCAGACGCTGCTATCATAAACTCTTTGTTATCAATCTTTTCTTTCATCAGTCGTGTATAAATTTTAATAGATGTTAACGGATTCCTTATTTCATGAGCAAGAGATGATATAATTTTATCCATAAATTGCATTTTATCATAACTTCTAAGTTCATTAATAAGTATCTTTTGCTGTTCTGTCTTATCATCAATAATCTTTTTTAACCTTTTGTTAATACTATTAAAAACTATTATTATAAAACCAGTAAAAATACTTATAAGAATAATTATTCTTGTTAGCGTTTTAGATTGGGATTTGGTGTTTTTAATAGGGCTTCCAAACCATTTTCTATATAAGGAATCGTACATACCATTTTTTTGAATCTCATCTATACCTGCATTAAGTTTGTATAGTAGTTCAATATTATCTTTATCAACAGCAATAGCATATTTTTGTTCATTAAGAGTATCCCCTACTATTTTTATTAACTCAATGGACTCTCTCTCTTTACTAAGATAATTTACAGTTAAAGTATTTCCTATCATAGCATCCACATTATTATTTAATAATGCGTCTAAAGCTTCCTCAAGAGAAGGATATTCTATTACCCTTATATCTTTTATATTACTTATTGAATGATATCCGCTATCTTCACTCATTAATGCAACTTTTTTACCACTTAAATCTTTTAAAGAATTTATACTATAAGTATTATTTAATACAAATATTGACTGGGAATTCATTAAGAGGGATTTAGTAAATAAAAATTTATTTTTTCTTTCTTCCGACTCTTTCATACCTTGAATTATATCTGCATTACCCATGTCTATTGCCTTATAAGCGTCTTCCCATTTCATGGGTAAAAATTTAAAATTCATTCCGGTTACAAGGCTTATGGATTTAAGAATATCAACATTGAACCCTTTATACACTCCATTTAAATCAATATATTCATATGGTGGGAAATTGTAATCCCCTACAACCCTATATTCTTCAAAATCTTCAGCAAAAGATATAATGCTAAAGAGGTTTAATACTATACATGAAATTAAAACTAAAAGTATCTTATTTTTCTTCATCTGTATTTCCTTTACTTTTAAATTTTTTATGATTATTTATATCTATCAATAACGATATCTAAATTGTATAGTATTTACTGATAAAAATCCAATTTAATCCTCTTTTTTTAGTTCATTTTCATAAAATATTTCAAACACATATCTTATATATTGACTTCTAGTTTTTTCAAATGTAAGTCCTTGTATTTGGAAGTCATTTAAAATGTATCTGTCTAGTCTATATGGGCCTATTGGACCCTTTAAGATGCTGATATGGTCCTTGGAGATTATTGTAGAATATTTATCCATTGTTATTAAAAATTCATCTTTTAATATTTCTATTACTGATATTTCTTGGCTAAATTCTTTTCCTATTATATCTGCTACTGCTATTAAGAACTTTTCTTCATTATAATTTACTGCCATTATTGATCTGAGCCATCCTGAACTTTTCATTTTTTTGTCCTCCTTATTTTTTAGGTAGTTGTGTTTAGACCTTGGGTAGACACATAGGTCTACCCCTACATATATATTGATAATATTGACCAGAAAAATAAAATAATCTTCTTATCAAAAGATAAGAAGATTTTTGTCTGATTTATTCTTATCTATATTAGTTGGACCACCTTGCAATTTTGCAGGTTGGTATAGGGTCTTAGAGCTAATCCTCTGGCCTATTCTTGATAATACTATTTACTTGTATATCTATTATAACATTCATTATTATAAAAACAAGAAGATAATTGGCCTATTATAAACATAATATAAACATTTAAATGATTGGTGTATATGATATTACACCTGATTAATAGGGTATAAATATAATAAATAAAGATAGAAAGGACGTGTAAGCATGAAGAAAATTTTGTTGCCCGTAGATGGTTCTGAAAATGCTAAAAAAGCATTAATGAAAGCAAAACTTTTAGGTCAAGCATTAAATAGTGAAATCACAATTGTATATATTATGGATGATACTTCTGGTGTATCTTCTTTTAATATTACTGACTATCAAACCTATAAGGAACCTTTAACAGATGCTCTGAGACAACATGCTAAGAAAATACTTGATGATGCCATGGAAGATTTTAAGGATTATAACAACAAAGTAAATACATTAATCGAAAGCGGAAATCCGGCCTATAAAATATTGGAGATTTCAGAGGAAGGAGAGTTTGATCTTATAATAATTGGAAGTAGAGGATTGGGGCCTTTCTCTAGAGCAGTAATGGGCAGTGTATCTAATAGGGTTGTACATCATTCCAAGATATCTGTTTTAGTAGTTAAATAATATTAATAGCATATAATATAAACATGAGTATAGCTATGAAGTGGATGTACTAAAGGTGGACAAATTGTCCACCTTTAGTATTTATCATAATAGATTAGATTTCTCGCTTTGCTGTGAATAACAGGATGTTTTTAGATATGTTTGTCCTTCCATAGCTCATAATATCTGATTGCATTTTTCTTTATATCTTCTATTTCTTTTTCTGTTACTTGTCTTACTATTTTTCCAGGGGTTCCCATTACTAGGGAATTTGGTGGTATTATCTTTCCTTCTGTTATGAGGCTACCTGCTGCTATAATTGAATTATCACCTATTACAGCCCTGTTTAATACTATAGCACCCATTCCTATGAGACAATTGTTTCCTACTCTACAACCGTGTATTATTGCGTTGTGGCCTACTACGGTATAGTCCCCTAGCTCTGTAGGTATATTGGTTTCTGTATGAACTGTGGCATTGTCTTGGATATTTGTATATTTGCCTATTTTTATATTTTCAATATCTCCCCTTACTACAGCCCCATACCAAATGCTAGAACCTTCACCCATAATAACCTGTCCTAATACATCTGCACTATCTGCTATAAAAGAATTTTTATGAATTTGCGGTTTAATATTACCTATTTCCTTAATCATATATCTTTCTCCTTATATAATAAATTTTAATAATTTTCTACTTAATTCAAATACTATCTATGACTATCATACCATAAAATAATTCCATAATTATAATATAATATGGATTTACAGTTCTTGTTAATTTCTTTATAAAGTTATATAATGTATTATTAAACAAATATTCATCTTTGGAGGGTTTTTAATGAAATTTGATTTCAAACGTTTTTTTATGATTAATCTAGGGATTTTAATAATATCCTTTGGTTTATATTTTTTTCTTATGCCATCTAGTCTTGCAACTGGTGGTGCTACTGGACTTGCAATTGTACTGAATCATATAATCCCTATTCCAATGGGAATTATTCTTGGTATTATTAATGTGTTTTTATTTATATTAGCCTTTGCAATATTAGGTAGAGATTTTGGAGGATATACCCTTTATGCTAGTTTATCTTTGTCACTAATTATTACATTTCTTGAAACCATACTACCAATAAATCAGCCCCTTACGGATGACTTGTTTATCAATTTAGTTTTTGGCGTATTAATAATAGGTGTTGGTATGGGAATTGTATTTAATCAAAATGCTTCAACTGGTGGAACTGATATTATAGCTAAGATTATTAATAAATATACCCATATTGACATGGGGAAATCTTTGCTTATGAGTGATTTTTTAATAAGCTTGTTTGCTGCTTTGGTTTTTGGGGCTAGATTAGGTATGTATGCACTGCTTGGTACTATTATTAACTCCCTAATTATAGACAAGATGATTGCTGGATTTAATGTGAAAATCAATATGACTATTATTTCCAATGAGTTTGATAGTATAAATAAATATATTCATGAAGAAATTGTTAGAGGTACAACAATTTATCATGCTACAGGTGGCTATTCAAATCAAGATAGAAAAATCATTAATACTATCGTTTCAAGAAGTGAGTATATAAAAATCAGGAAATTTATTAAATTGGTTGATAGTAAGGCTTTTGTGTCTATTTCCTATATTTCAGAAGTAGAGGGTGAAGGATTTACCTTTTAATTGAAAAAGTGTAAAATGGGAGAACCTCTCCCTATTTTACACTCAAGTGTTACATACATTTTCATACATTTTTATAAAAAAGTTTCCTGTATCTTTTTCTTCTTCTGATAATGAATCAGACTGGATAATACTTAATAATTCTTCATCTTCGTCAACTACTTCATTATGATTTCTAAACAAATATACCAGATTTGATATCTCATCCTTTTCCATATTCAGAGCTTGGATAAATTTCATTTTGTCCTTTTTATATAAATCAAGTATTACTTGTGAAAATTCATCTACATATGCTCCATGAGGATTGTTATATAGTTTTATAATTAGGGATCTTTCCTCATTAGAAATATTATCTTTCCTGAGATTGTTAAATATCTTTTCTATATGATTTGGATATTTTTCTTTTAGAAAATCCCAGTCTGCCCAATAAAGTTCATCTAAGAATTCTAAACTTTCTTCTTTAGTCATATTATCCTTTTCAATAAATCCTATTATTTTTTCCTCTGAGGACATATTCAAAGCAATCACTCCTTGCTAATCTATTATGCCTAGTTAGTCATGTAAAGGGTTTTTCCCTACAATTTCAATAGCCTTAGTCACTTCTTTAACTATATCTGCATTGTACTGGTAAGTCATATTGTTAATCCTACCATATAATCTTCCTTTTTCTGATACTACATACTTGGGCTTTAAATTATTTAATGTGATAGCAACAATATCCATTCTGCATTTGTCACAATCGCATAATACAGATGTTTCTTTTAATTGATTGTTAACTGCTTTAATAACTTCTTCTTCTAATAAATTGTGCATTTCCATATTATCACCCTTTCTATGCTTATTAAACTCATATTACCATATTTTGCAATATATGTGTACAGTTTTGAATTGCATATATTATTATTGATTTACTATATTAATAACTTTATCTATAAAGATTTTAACTATTTCTTCATCAAATTGTGTTCCTGAATTTACTATTAGTTCATTTATTGCATCTGCTACGCTTATAGGATTTTTATAATGATGGTGAGTCATAGAATCATAGGCTTCTGCTATAGAAAGTATCCTGGACTGAATTGGAATATCTTTTCCTTTAAGGCCTCTAGGGTATCCTGTCCCATCAAACCTTTCGTGATGGCATAGTACATATTCTGCTATATGTGAAAATTCACTTACTGATTTTAAAATATGATATGCTGTTTCAGGATGTTTTTTTATTTCTTTCCATTCTTTTTCATTAAGATTAATACTACCATTTAATATATTTTGATCTAATCCTATTTTCCCTATATCATGGAACATTCCAAGTAAAGTTATTTCTCCAATCTGATAACCTTCCAGGCTCATCACTTCAGCTATTTTTTTGCAAAGTTCTGACACTCTTTCGCTGTGTGATTGCTCTCCTTTATCTCTTTCATAAAGGCTTCTGCTTATAAGAGTTATCATTTCACTTTTCATGCTTCCACTTTCTAGTAGTTTTCTCCTATACATATAATCTTCTGCTTGAGCGAATATCTTTTCCATATCTTCATTTTCAGAAACTTTAGTTTCAAGCCCAAATGATACGGATGCAGTTATTTTATCTATAACTGTGTTAGATATTTTCTCCTTTAACCTATTTACTATTAACCAAGCAGCTACACTATCTGTCTTTGGTAGAATAAGAACAAATTCATCTCCACCTATTCTTGCTAGTATATCATCAGCTCTTAATTCTTTTTTCATGGTATCTGCAACTGCTTTGAGTAGCCTATCTCCGGCTACATGACCAAAGGCATCATTTGTAAGTTTTAGTCCATTTACATCTGCCATTACAAGTGTTAGGGGAAGATTTCTTTTTGTATCAAGTCTTTTAAGTTCTTCCTCATAAAACCTTCTATTATAGAGTCCAGTAAGCTGATCATAATAGCTAAGAAATAGGATCTTTTCCTCTGTGGATTTACGTTCTGTTATATCCACAGCAAACTGAAGGGTAGCTTTTTCACCATTCCAGTCTATTCTAATTCCGTCAGATTCAATCCATCTTATCTCATTATTTTTCTTCCTTATTCTAAACTGCTGCTTTGAGCTAGAAGTTTTACCTTCTAACCTTTTATTGTGAAACTTAAGTGTATTTTCTTTATCATTTTCATAAACAAAATCAGTAAATTTCATTTTGCTAAGTTCTTCATTACTATATCCTGTAAGAATTGAGGTCATAGGATTACATATTTTAATCTGTTCATTTTGGATTACAAGTATGGCTTCTACTGCATTTTCAAAAAGTAGACGATATTTTTCTTCACTAACTCTCAAGGCATCTTCAGCCTGTTTTCTTTCGGTTATATCACTTAATAAGTTAAAAGTGGCGGGTCTTCCCTTCCAGTTGATTTTTAGAGAATTCATTTCCACCCAACGCATATCTCCACCTTTTTTTAATATCCTGTAACTGTAAACCCGTTCTACTGCTTCATCCCTTAATCTTTTTATATGATTTGTTACTACCATCTCAACATCATCAGGGTATATAAAGTTTTCAAAATGTATTCTTGCCAGTTCTTCTGGTAAATAACCTGTGAGTACAGTAGCCATTTCATTACTTAAAACTACTTTTCCATCTTGTATTATTACTATAGATTCTGTTGCATTTTCAAATAGTAGTTTATATTGCTCTTCGCTCTCTCGAAGTGATTCTTCCATTTCTTTACGCTCTGTTATATCATGCTGAGTTGCCAGGACACATTCTTGCCCCTGATACTCTATTATTATTCCACTCCCCATGGCCCAAAGCTCTTTTCCTGAGCTAGTCCTTACATGCATTTCGAAATCAGTGACTATACCTTCATTCTTTATCTTTTCAAGCCATATAAGTCTTCTTTCAGGATTCACCCAATGCATCATGGCGGTTCTTTTACCTATTACATCTTCTTCTACTTCAAAATATTCCAGTGCCTTTGGATTTACATAAAGTATAGTACCATCCAAAGTTATAATTGAAAGTGAAAAAGGTAGTGTTTCTATTATTCTTTCAAACTGAAGCTCATTTTTAATTATAGTATCTATTGAGTTTTTATAAGCAGTAATGTCTCTATTATTAGCTCTGTAGCCAAGATAAAGTCCTTCTTCATTTATTACAGCTTTGCATATATGCTCTATCCATACAATATAGCCCTCTTTATGGAGAATTCTAAATTGATTTTCATATGTTTTATCTATGTTATTTATTTCTAGACGATGATTATTCCATATCTCTAGATCCTCATCTAATATTATAGATTCAAATAAATTTGGATTATCCATAAACTCTTCAGCACTATAGCCTGAAATCCTTTTACATGAGGGTGATACATACTGAAGTTTTCCATTTTGGTCTTCCCATGTTTCCCAGTCATATGAATAGTCTGCAATTGTTTTATATTTAAATTCTTCAGACACTTTAAGTTTCCTCCAATCAAAGGTTTGTATAAAAATCATATAATCTAATTAAATAAATTTTTCACATTATAAACTATTATACTATATATTGCCATTTATTACCTAACATATTTTATCTTTTATTGCCAAGCAATAGATATAATTAACAAAAACATTCAGCATGAAAAAGAGCGAAGTATTTTGATCTTTAGTGGACCAAAATCTTCGCCTATCCTAGCTCTTAGATGGTACAAATGGTATTATCTTTGATGCCAAGTTTGATATAGGCATTGATTGAAGTACTGCCTTCC
>CAZAGS010000032.1:0-16481 GCA_964484955.1 uncultured Tissierellaceae bacterium | reverse complement strand
TTAGTGGATTCAGCAATTGAAAATGTAAAGGAAATGCAATTGGTATTTTTTATTCTTATGTTTGCATATGCAATGGCTGAAGCATTTATGTCTACTGGTGTAGGCGCAGCAATTATTAATTTAGCTTTAGGACTTGGATTATCGGCAAAAACTGTAGCGGTTACTGCTTTTCTTGTATCTGCTGTACTATCTGTAGCTACAGGAACCTCCTGGGGTACATTTGCGGCTACAGCACCAATCTTTCTATGGCTAAACCATATAGTAGGCGGTAATGTAGTATTAACAATTGGAGCCATAGCAGGTGGGTCTTGTTTTGGTGACAATATAGGTCTTATATCTGACACTACAGTTGTAAGCTCAGGTATTCAAGGTGTAGAGGTCATACATAGGATAAGGCATCAAGGTGTATGGTCTATATTATGCTTAGCTTTAGCAGCTATTCTATTTTTAGTAGCTAGTTTGGGAATGCCAGCAGTAGTAGGAAGTGCATCTGATGCCATAGCTGAAATTCCAGCAGATGTATGGGCTAACTTAGAGGCGGAAAGACCTGCAGCAGTGGCATTACTAGAGCAAGTTCAAGCGGGGGTACCTTTTTATATGGTAATACCTTTGTTGATTGTTTTGGTTGTTGCAATTATGGGATTACCAACATTAGCTTGTCTAGGATTAGGTCTTATAAGTGCCATGCTATTTGGATTTATGGCAGGCACAGTTGAAAGTGTTCAAGGATTCTTAGATTTAGTTTATACTGGATTTTCAGATGCTGGGTCTTGGGTAATTGTAATGATGATGTGGGTAGGTGCCTTTGGTGGTATTATGAACAAAATGAATGCCTTTAAACCACTGTCTAATTTAGTTATAAGATCCGTTCGTAGTGTAAGACAATTAATGTTTGCAAATGGACTATTATCTCTAGTAGGAAATATGGCACTTGCAGATGAAATGGCTCAAATTGTTACTATTGGACCTATAATAAAGAAATTAACAGAAGAAAATGTAGAAGCTAGCGAAGAAGATATGTATAAATTAGCATTAAGAAATGCTACATTCTCAGATGCTCTTGGAGTATTTGGATCACAACTTATCCCTTGGCATGTATATGTTGTATTCTTTGTAGGCCTAGCAAATGCTGTATATCCATTACACACATTTAACTACTGGTCTATAATATCAAACAATTATATGGCATTTGTAGCCGTAGGTTCAATTCTACTTTTAACTATAACTGGATGGGACAGATTTATTCCACTATTTGGAATACCAGCTGAGCCTGATGTTAAGTTAAAAAGAACATTAACAGAAAACGTAAAATAATATAGGTGAATTAAAGGCACTTCTTAGGAAGTGCTTTTCCTTTTCTTGAATTATATAGGGAATGTGTTATAATTTAAACATACATGAACATAATATGAGGAGGTTTTATTTATGGCTGAAGTATTAAAAGGAAATGTAGTTGCAAAGGAAATAAAAGAAGAGATGAAGAATAAAATAGTTCAACTTGAAAAAGATGGAATTTATCCTACACTTGGAATTATTAGATTAGGAAACAATGCAGGTGACATCTCCTATGAAAGGAGTATAATTAAAGCTTGTGAATCTATTGGTATCAAGGCTAGAGTTTTTGAAGAAGAAACTACTTTAGATACAGAAGGATTAATAAAGTTGATGGACAAGCTAAATAAGGATGATAGTATTTCTGGGATTTTGTTATTTAGACCACTACCTAAACATATTGATGAGGAAGCTATTAAAAATGCAATCGACCCTAAAAAAGACGTTGATTGTATGCATCCTTTAAATTTAGAAAAAATATTTGAAGGAGATTTGAGTGGATTTAATCCTTGTACTCCACAAGCTGCAATGGAAATATTATTATATAATAAAATAGACTTAGAAGGAAAAAATGTAGTTGTTATTAATAGATCCATGGTTGTAGGTAAGCCTTTAGCCATGATGCTCTTAGAGGAGAATGCCACTGTAACTATTTGCCACTCTAGAACAAAAGAACTAGATGAAATAACAAGGAGAGCAGATGTTGTTGTAACTGCATTAGGAAAGCCAAAATTCTTTGATGAAAAATATTTCAACAAAAATTCAATTGTAATAGATGTAGGTGTTGGAATGGACAGTGAAGGAAAGTTAAGTGGAGATGTTGATTATGACAAGGTATTTGATTTAGTGAAGATGATAACTCCAGTTCCTGGTGGAGTAGGTAGTGTTACTACTACAATATTATTAAACCAGGTATTACTAGCTGCAACAAATTAAGGTCTTTTTAGACCTTTTTTTACTTTATCCCCTAAAAATAGTTATAAATCTTTGAAGGAATAAGTATATTCCTTATAGAATATATAGGGAGACTATTTAATTAGGAGGGATATTTTTGAAATTAGAAATGCAGGTAAAAGGAGATAATCTAATTATATCATTAATTGGAGAATTGGATCACCATAGTACAGAAAGTGCTAGAAGAAAAATAGATCAATATTATGTTGACAAAAAATTGCAGAATATAGTTTTAGACTTAAGAAAAATTACATTTATGGATAGTGCAGGGATAGGTCTTATTATGGGAAGGTATAAAAATGTAATAGAAAATAAAGGAAAAATAGTTTTAATAAGTGAAAATAAATCTATTGATAGAATATTAAAGATGTCAGGTTTATTAAAAATTACACAAGTATATACAAATCTAGATTTAGCTTTGGAAAATATTGCAAGAGGTGATATATAGTGAATAAGAATTATATGAAATTAGAATTCTCTAGCAAATCAAATAATGAATCGTTTGCAAGGGTTGTTGCAGCAGCTTTCGCTTCACAACTTGATCCTACCCTAGAAGAATTATCTGATATAAAAACAGCTGTATCTGAGGCTGTGACTAACTCAATAATACATGGATATGAATTAAGTGATGGACTAATAACATTAGAAGCTAGAATAAATGGGAATGAAATCGAAATAATAGTAAAAGATAATGGTAAAGGTATTAATAATGTTGAAGAAGCTTTAGAACCTTTTTATACCTCTAAACCAGATCTAGAGAGATCTGGTATGGGTTTTACTGTTATGGAAACTTTTATGGATTATTTAATAGTTGAAAGTATTGCAGGTGTAGGAACAAAAGTTAAAATGGGGAAGAAAATAAACCACAATTTTCAAAAGGAGTAGATCATATGGACTCCAGGGGACAAGATAAAAGGTTGTTAACGCACGAGGAAACACTAAAACTAATAAAAAAATCTCAAGATGGAGATAGACAAGCAAAAGAAAAACTAGTAGAATTTAATATAGGTTTAGTTCACTCAGTTTTAAAGGGGTTTTTAAATAGGGGATATGAAATAGATGATTTGTTTCAAATAGGAAGCATCGGCCTATTAAAGGCAATTGATAAATTTGATGTTTCTTTTAATGTAAGATTCTCTACCTATGCAGTACCAATGATTGTAGGAGAAGTAAAAAGGTTTTTAAGAGATGATGGTATTATTAAAGTAAGTAGATCTTTAAAACAATTAGCTGGCCAAGCTAAATTTGCTGAAGAAAAGCTATATAAAGATCTTGGTAGAGAGCCAACAATTTTAGAGATATCTGAGGAACTTGGAATAGATAGAGAAGAAGTGGTTATGGCTTTAGAAGCTTCTTATCATCCTAATTATTTACATGATGTAGTTCATCAAAATGATGGTTCACCACTTTATTTAATAGATAAAATTAGCCTAGAAACTGAAGATACTTCAGATATTGTAGATAATATAATATTAAAAGATTTGTTAAATGAGTTAAAACCTAGAGACAGGCAAGTAATTATTCTAAGGTATTTTAAAGACAAAACACAAACAGAAGTAGCCAATTTACTAGGAATTTCACAGGTCCAAGTATCAAGAATAGAAAAGAGAATAATTAAAGAAATGAGAGATAAATTAGCAAAGGCATAATATATGCCTTTTTTTTGTATTAAATATTAATAATTGTAAACAATATTTATAGATTGGAGTGATATTATGAAAAGATTATTTTCAAAAATGACTATAACGACTTTTGCAATAATTATAATTCTGGCCTTTGTATTATTATATTATAAGGAAAATACAACTAATATAGAAGCTCCTAAAAGAGCTACATTAGTATATTTAAATGATATATATGAATAAAGTAAAGGTGTTTATTGATTTAAATAAGAAAATAACTATTGATGTAGACACAAAGGTAAGATTGAAAAAAATAGGAGAAGTGTTTTGCCAAGATATTAATATACAAACTCAGCTAGAGAATTTAGTTATCTATAAAAGTAAAAGTGAAGAAGACTGGGATTATATAAGTACGATTGATGTAGCTAATAAATTATTAGAGTTTAATCCTAATCTAGATCCAATTATACTTGGTGCTCAGGAGACCATGTTTGAAATAAAGTCAAAGGAAGTAGGGAGTAAAGGATTTCAAATTATTAAAGTAGCCTTCGTTTCCATTATATTATTTTTTGGAGCAGGAATCGCTGTAGTGAACTTTCATGAAGATGTTAATATGTCAGAATCCTTAACAAAATTATACTACACCTTCACAGGTATTAAAGCTATAAATCCCTTGGTAATGACAATTCCATATACTATAGGGGTGGGCTTGGGTGTATTTACATTTTTTAGTAGAATTATAAGTTTTAGTAGGAGGAGAAGAAAACAGCCTGGACCTATGGAAATTGAACAATATTTATATGATCAAGATATGGAAGAATATATTCTAAATTCATTGAAAAACAAAAAATCCAAGATAAAGAAGGAGTAATTTATGAATATATATATTTTGCCTATAATTACCTCTTTGGGGGGAGGAATAGTAGTAGGAGGTGCCTTGGCCGCATTTATAAGTCTGTTAAATATAATTCCTCGCCTCATACAGGCTACTGAAACTGATGAGTTTACAGTCTTTTATCAATATATATATAGTCTAGGTGGCATACTTTTCGTTATAATATATTTTTCAAATCTATATTTTAATTTAGGGAAAATATTGACTGGTGTAATTGGACTATTTATAGGAATGTATATTGGTATATTTTCTTCAGCAATAGCAGAAGTTCTTAATGTATTACCTATAATATATAAAAAATTTAAGATCAAGGATTATATGAAATGGATTATTTATGCCATATTAGCAGGAAAAGTTGCAGGTTCATTATATTTCTGGACATTATACTAGGGAGGAGAGAAATGGATAATTTAAATAAAAAAGACTATCAAAAATATGCTGAAAAGAAAGTTCCTAAACCCACATATTTTAAAAATAACATAGCAGCATTTATAACAGGAGGCTTAATTTGTGTTATTGGTCAATTCATATTAAACTTTTTAATAAAAAGTGGCTTAACTGAAAAAAATGCAGGTTTGGGCTCAACAATAATATTAGTTTTTTTAGGAGCTCTTTTAACAGGATTAGGTGTATACGACAAGATAGGAAAAATAGGTGGTGCTGGAGCTGCAATTCCCATTACTGGATTTGCAAATTCTATAGTAGCACCTGCAATGGAATTTAAAAGAGAAGGATTTATTTTTGGTGTTGCAGCAAAAATGTTTGTAATCGCAGGACCCGTACTTGTATATGGAGTGGGTAGTTCCATAATAATAGGTATTTTATCAATTCTATTTAAAAGGTAGGTGTAATAATGGCTATTAAAAGATTAGGAGCACAAACAGTTAAATTTGAAAATCCACCTTCCATATTGTCTACCTACAGTATAGTGGGACCAAAAGAAGGTCAAGGACCACTAAAAGAATATTTTGATTTAATCTTAGAAGACGACTTATGGGGAGAAAGTTCTTGGGAGAAAGCAGAAAGTAAAATTCAAGAATCGGCTATTAAAGCTGTAATATCTGAAGGTGGTTTTTCAATAAAAGATATTGATTACCTCTTTTCTGGGGACCTATTAAATCAAATTGTAGCATCTGGTTATTCTGCTAGACAATTAGCATTACCTTTTTTTGGGCTATATGGAGCCTGTTCTACTATGACAGAATCCTTATCTTTAGGCGCAATGGCAATTGATGGAGGCTTTGCTGATAAAGTAGTATGTGCGACTTCCAGTCATTTTTCTTCTGCGGAAAGGCAATTTCGATTTCCTTTAGAATATGGCTCACAAAGAAAATTTTCTTCACAATGGACAGTTACTGGAGCAGGAGCAACACTTTTATCATCTATAGGTAATGGACCTTATATAACTTATGTTACAACAGGAAAGATTGTAGACCCTGGTATTACAGATGTGGCAAATATGGGAGCGGCAATGGCTCCTGCAGCAATGGATACACTAATAAATCACTTTCAAGATACTGGATTTAGACCAAAGGATTATGATTTAATAATTAGTGGAGATCTAGGAGCTGTTGGCCAATCAATAGTGTTGGATATGATGAAAAAAGAGAATTATAATCTAGACAAGGTATTTAAGGACTGCGGAGTAGAAATATTTGATCCAAATATGCAAGATACACATGCAGGGGGAAGTGGTTGTGCCTGTTCTGCTACAGTCTTTAATGGATATGTATTTAAAGAAATGTTAAAAGGAAAATACGATAGGGTATTATTAATGTCTACGGGAGCATTGCATTCCACTTTAATTACACAACAAGGAGAGTCCATACCTGGGATAGCTCATGCTGTAACTATAGATATTAATAAAGGATAGGAGGAGTTCATATTGGATTATTTTAAGGCCTTTATAGTGGGTGGTGCAATATGCTTAATAGGGCAAATTATTCTTGATAACACTAAGTTAACTCCAGCTCATATATTAGTATCATTTTTAACTACAGGAGTTATCCTAGGGGGCATAGGTATCTATAAGCCCATAGTAGAGTTTGGTGGCTCTGGAGCTACTGTACCTATTCTAGGATTTGGATATGCCCTATCCCAAGGCGCCATAGAAGGTGCTAAAGCTAATGGTATATTAGGTGCCTTTACTGGAGGCTTAGAAGCAACAGCTGGCGGTGTAGCAGCAGCTATAATATTTGGCTATTTTATGGCATTATTATTTGATCCAAAAACTAAAGACTAAGGAAATCTTTTCCTTAGTCTTTAAAATATTAATCGTTATGGCTATCGTCATCATCATCTAATGGATCTAGTGGTATGACGAAATCATTATCATCACCATTATCATTCCACCAATCTTCAAATGGATCCTCTATTATAATCGTATTTTCATCGTGATCAGTACAAATTTCTGTTGGTGCATTGTAGCCAAAATCACTTGGTAGGATCCCATTGTTATCTGATGGACTATAAGGTGGAGTACGTTGTACAAAAACTCTAGTCTCAACCAAGTCTTCAGGACAATAGATATTAGCTATTTTATTATTACTTGTATCTATTTGTAATTCAATATGAACGTCACATATTTGAGTTGGAACTGTTCCTTGTGCAAATATTTCTGTTCTTATAGTATGTCTTGGATCATACGAACAAAGTGCTGAAGGTAACAAACCGGATTGACTGCACACATTAGCTGATACTATACCCGATGGTTGTTCAAAAGTAGTTTTACTTTCTAAACCTTCATGAATTTTACTAGATATATGTTGCCATAATTCCGCTGCTGTACCACTGCTTTTTGTTAATGTAATTATAGGAGAGTCATTACCTATCCAAGTACCTGTAACATAATAAGGAGTAAATCCTACAAACCATATATCTGCTTGGTTTTGAGTTGTACCAGTTTTACCTCCTACAACCATATTTGGTAGTTTAGCTCGACCAGCTAATCCTTCTGTTACAGTGGTTCTTAAAATATCTTTCATAATATATGCAGTTTGCTGAGAAACTACAATTGTTTCTTTTGGTATATTATCTAGTAATAAGTTTCCATTTTTATCTAATATCTTTGTGAAAGCAATAGGTTCTATAAAAACCCCATCATTTGCTATAGTACCATATGCTGCAGTTACTTCTAAAGGAGTAAGTCCTCTGGTCATTCCCCCTAAGCCCAATGAAGATAAGTTTTCATCATTGGTTTTGCCTTCTTGCCTAGTAATAAAGCTATCGCTATCTGCTTTAGTCTTAGATATAATGCCCATTTTTTCTAAGTAAGACATAGAAGTTGCTATCCCAATATTTTGAACAGTTTTAACTGAGTTAACATTGACTGATTGTTCTACAGATTTTCTCAAAGAATGAATCCCTCTATATCCTGTATACCAGTTTTTAGGCCATAATTCGCCTTTCTCATTATAAAAAGGAATATCATCTATAGCCGATGCCGCAGTATAACCATTATCTAATGCTGGCAAGTATACAGATATTGGCTTTATAGCAGATCCTGGTTGTCTTAAGGAAGCAGTGGCTCTATTTAAAATCCTGTTACCTTCAACATCTCTACCTCCTACAATAGCCTTAATATGACCTGTTCTATAGTCTATTGTTACTGTTGCTGATTGAGGTTGTACAATACCTTCTTTAGATATAAAAAAGTAACTTTCTTTAATTAATAAGTTGCCATTTTCATCTATTTTATAAAACTCACTATTAGCATCTAAATAACCCTTCTTTATAGTAACGGTATTATCTTCTGAATAAGAATAAAATTCTTCTGGTACTATTATTGAACCCACTGTATGAGTAACTAAATTTTTCTTCTCATCTATAGTATAAAAATCACCTATATCTATATGTTTAGGATAAGGCTTAAGCTTATTGTTTTTTATTTCCAGATTACCATTTATCATTTCAAAGCTTTCAGCTTCAATAATTAAATCATAATCTTCATTTAATAAGTTTTCTTGTTTGTAAAAAACTATTCGGTTATCTTTATCCAGTACATTTCCCGATTTACTTAATCTCCAATCTACTAATACTGGACCTTTTATATTTTCAGTATTACCTACCAATACTTCTGTGAAGTTTTCATAAATATCTTCTAATTGTTTTTGCATTTCTACATCTATAGTAGAATAAATTTTGAGTCCGCCAGTATATAATTCTTCCTCAGCAGCTTCCTTTGTATATCCTAATTTATCAACTAAAGAATTAACAACCTGAGTTTTCACATAATCTGTAAAGTAAGATGTTAAACCTTCCAATTTAACTTCACCAGGTTTTAAATTACTTTTTATATCTTCTTTTATAGCCATATCATATTGTGCCTGGTTAATCTTACCTAAATCTAACATTTTGTTTAATACTAATTTTTGTCTTTCAATAGATTTAGGATTAAATACTGCTATATATCTTTCTCCTAAAATATCTAGTTCTCCTACCTTAAAGTGCTTTGTCTCATCAAAATTATCAGGTCTTACTCTCTCATAAGGTTGGAACTGGAGATGACTTTTAACGACTCCAGCCAATAGGGCAGATTCTGCTATAGTAAGCTGACCTACATCTTTTGAAAAATAGGTCTTAGCAGCTTCTTGAACTCCATAAGCATTTTGACCAAAAAAGATTCTATTTAAGTAGGCTGCTAAAATCTGGTCCTTATGAAGAGTCCTTTCCATTTGTATAGCCAAATATGCTTCAGTGATTTTACGGTTCCACTTTTTATCAGGATTTAAGTAAAGATTTTTAACTAATTGTTGGGTAATTGTACTAGCTCCACGAACTATACCCCCAGCTTTTATATTATCCATAGCAGAACCGATTATTCCCTTTGGATCCACACCAATATGGTCATAAAACCTTTCGTCCTCAATAGATATAAAAGCATCAAGTAAATGTTGAGGCATCTTATCTAGTGTTACAATGGTTCTATATTCACCAGAAGTAGATTGAATTTTCTCAATTAAATTGCCTTCCTTATCATAAATAGTGGATGTTTGATTTAATGAAGAATTTATAGTAGAGGGATCAATTTCTGGTGCATCTTTTATTATAGATAATACCATACCAGCTACAGAACCCCCACCAATTATCACAGTTATTAATAATATAATGACAAATATTTTTATTGCTTTTAAAAAAGTCAATTTCACTTTTTTCTTTTTCTTTTTATTGTTATCTGACATGTAATACCTCCTTAATTAGCACAAGGCTAGAACAAGTATATTATAACATAATAGGGTAAAAAGTGTTAGTAAACTTAGCATTATTATGGTTACAATATCATGACAAAAATATAAAGACTTACTTTGTATAAGTATTGCCAAAGAGTGAAAAAATATAATATTAGATAATAGGCTAGAATAATGATACAATAGGAGTAGCAGAAGAATATTAACTAATAAAGGTGGTGATAAATTGAGTGAAGAAAGGATAAATATGGAAAAGGTCTTAATAGTAGGTGTAGAGTTGCAAAATGATACCATAGAGATTGAAACTTCCTTAGATGAATTAGAAGAATTAGTGAAAGCGGCTAATGGAATAGTAATATCTAGGGTTATACAGAGAAAAGATAAGCTTCATGCAGCTCATTTTATCGGTAAAGGTAAAGCAGAAGAAATTAAGAATTATTGTGAAGAGTTAGATATAACAACAGTTGTGTTTAACGATGAATTATCTGGTGCACAGTTAAGAAACTTGGAAAAGTTAATAGATAGAAAGATAGTAGATCGGACAAATCTAATATTAGATATATTTGCCAGTAGAGCCAGTTCTAAAGAAGGAAAACTCCAAGTAAAATTAGCTCAAATGAAATACAGACTTCCTAGACTAGTAGGCTTTAGAGATTACTTATCTAGAGAAGGCGGGGGAATAGGTACTAGAGGTCCTGGAGAGCAAAAGTTAGAGACTGATAGAAGGCACATTCTTAAAGAAATAGATAATATTGAAAAACAATTAAAAGAAATTGAGCAAATTAGAGAAGTAAAAAGAAAACAAAGAGAAGGATCAAATCTTCCAATAGTTGCATTAGTAGGATATACAAATTCCGGTAAATCCACATTATTAAATAGACTAATTGAGCTAAATGAAGACTCTGAAGAATCTAAGCAAGTTTTTGTAAAAGATATGTTATTTGCTACCTTAGACACAAGTCTGAGACGATCAAAATTACCAAATGGACAAAACTTTTTATTAACCGATACTGTAGGATTCGTATCAAAGCTACCTACCAATTTGATCGAAGCTTTTAAAGGCACTTTAGAAGAGGTAAAGTATGCAGACCTCTTAATACATGTAGTGGATGCTTCTAATAAAGACTTAGATATCCAAATTGACACTACCATGAGAATTATGAAGGACCTAAAAGTATTGGATAAGCCTATGATAACGGTATTTAACAAAATGGACCAAGCCAATTTAGACAATTTAAAATATGATAAAGAATTAATAAAAAATGAAATATTTATTTCAGCTAAAAATGATCTTAATCTAGACAGATTAATGGAATTAGTAGAAAAGAACTTACCTCAAGAGTATAAGGCTGTAACTCTTAGAATTCCATATGATAAACAAAGTTTATTAAGTTATTTTATGGAAAACTATGAAGTGACTAATCTTGAACATAAAGAAGATGGCACTTACTTTAATCTTAGCATCAATAAAATTGATGGACAAAGATATAAAGAGTATTTATTTGTTAATTAAATAAAACTAGATATAAACAAATAGAAAAGGAGCTGGGGAAAATGATAATTAGAAACTGTGCAGGTGGAGTGGTATTTCAAGATGAAAAAGTACTAATATTAAAAAATGATAAAAATGAGTGGGTACTACCAAAAGGTAAAATAAGAGAAGAACATTTACCACCAGAAACAGCACTTGATAGAGTAGAATATGAAGCAGGTGTAAATGCAAGAATAGTATCTTCAGCTGGAGAAACCGCTTATGAGTTCTATTCTATAACTAGAAATCAAGCTGTGTGTAATAAAATAATTTGGTATATCATGGAGTCAGAAAATGATAAATTTGAAATCAACCTAGAGGAAGGATTCACTGAAGGTGGATTTTATCCAGTGGAAGAAGCTATAGATATGATAACCTACAGTCAAGATAAATCCCTAGTATCCCTATCATACAAAAGGTATTTAGAATTTAAAGATTATGAAAGCAAATTGAATTATGCTTAAGATTAATTGGGGTTTTTACCCCAATTTTAGCATTAGGAGTGTATATATAAATGGATGGAAGTTATAGAACTACTTTTTCTTATGGAGAAGATGAAGTAATTATAAATAAATCTAGATTCATTGGATATTCTATGCCTATAAATGATGAGGAGGAAGCCCTAGACTTTATAGAGACTATCCAACAAAAGCATAGGGATGCTACCCATAATGTTTATGCCTATGTGGTTGGAGAAAATAGTAATATACAAAGATTTAGTGACGATGGAGAACCATCTGGAACAGCAGGTATACCAGTATTAGAAGTAATAAAAAAAGAAGACCTTAGAAACATAGTAATTGTAGTTACTAGGTATTTTGGAGGAATAAAATTAGGGGGAGGCGGATTAATAAGAGCCTACACTAAATCTGCCAAAATAGGATTAGACGCCGGTATTGTAATAGATATGACTCCACATACAAAATTAACTTTAGATATAGACTATACTTTATATGGAAAAATTGAAAATTATTTAATGACAAATGATTATACTATAGATAAAGTTGACTTCCTTACTGATGTAAGTATAAAAATTTCAGTAGAGAACAGCCTTTTAGAGGAATTTAAAACTACAATGACTAACTTAACTAATGGAGATATTATTATAAAGGAAGAAGGCAATATTTTTTTACCATTAAAAGATGGTAAAAGATTACCACAAAAGAATTAAATCCCATAATCAGGGTATAAAATTATAAGAGGTGATTAAATGACAGAGATAAAAGATGTAGATTTAAAAGAACAAATGCTTGAAATGAAATCATGGGTAGTAGTTGGCGTTACTGCTAACAAGGACAAATATGGCTACAAAATATGGAAGACATTAAAACAACACAACTATAATACATTTGGTGTTAATCCTAATTATGAAGAAATTGAAGGGGAAAAAATATATCATAGTCTTAAAGATTTGCCAGAAAAGGTTCAAGTTCTTGATATGGTAGTGCCACCAAAGATAGCAATAAAAACCTTAGAAGAAGCAAAGGATTTAGGAATAGAATATATATTCTTTCAACCAGGAACCTACAATAAAGATGTTGTGGCAAAGGCAGATGAATTAGAACTAAAATATTTATTAGATGATTGTATTTATGCTACACTGAGAAGAGAAGAGAAATAGGCTATATAGCCTATTTTTCTTTTTTGAAAAACTCAAATAATCCCATTCCACCTAAGAATATTCCAAAGTATTTTCTTAGACTATTAGGATCTAGCCTTAGAGCTATAATTGAGCCTATAATTGCTCCTACAAGGCCACCCATAATAATTTTCTTATTATATTTAGAATCTATATTGCCTTGTTTTTTATGGGTAATCAATGCTATTATTCCAATAGGTATAAATACAATTAAATTTATACCTTGTGCTTGTAATTGATCTAAACCTTGAAAAAGAACTAAGGAAGGAATTAAAATAGTTCCACCACCAATACCCATTCCACTTATTATTCCTGATAAAAATCCAAATATTATTAATTTCATTTCCATACCATCCTAAAGGCTGTATAAATAATTATCACTCCAAAGACTTTTCTAAGTATATTGGTTGGAACCTTATTTAAATATTTTGCCCCTAAATAACTACCTACCAATCCACCTAAAGCCACAAGACCACTTATTTTTAAAGGTATAGTGTTTTTAAATAAATATACAGCTGTACTTAGAATAGAAAGCGGCAATATAATAGAAATAGCAGTAGCATGTGCCTTATGATCTTTAAGGCCCATTATATATACTAAAGATAAAACTATAATGGTCCCACCACCAGAACCAAAGACCCCATTTATAATTCCAGTTACAAATCCTATTCCAATTAATTTTATATTATCTTTATCCATATTTCCCTCCATTATGTTATAATTTACTTAAAGGAAAATTATAATCTTTCTATTAACTTCACCTAAATAGGAATAGATATACATATAGATTAATATGGAGGGAAAACATGCAAAATATAGAAGAAATTGTAAATGAATTAGTTAAATGGCTACAAGATTCTGTTAAAAATGCTAAGGCACAAGGTCTCATATTTGGATTAAGTGGTGGAATTGATTCTGCAGTTATTGCTGGAATTTCTAAACTGGCATTTCCAGAAACTTCCTTGGGTGTAATAATGCCTTGTCATAGTCATATTATAGATGAAGAACATGGACTATTAGTAGCAGATGCCCTAGATTTAAAAACTATAAAAGTAGATTTATCAAAGACCTTTGATACATTTATTGAATCAACTAGGGGTAAAATAGATAATAAATTAGCCATAGCCAATGTAAAACCAAGGCTAAGAATGACTACCCTTTATTACTATGGACAAGCTAATAATTATCTAGTTTTAGGTTCAAGTAATAAATCAGAATATACAGTAGGTTATTTTACAAAGCATGCTGATAGTGGTGTAGATTTATTGCCCTTAGTTAACTTTGTAAAAGAAGATGTAAGAAAATTGGCTAGATATTTACAAATTCCAGATGTCATTATAAATAAAGCTCCAAGTGCCGGGCTTTGGGAAAATCAAACAGATGAGGATGAGATGGGATTTTCTTATGACATATTAGATCATTATATAAAAACAGGTGAAGGTCCAAAAGAAATAACTGATAAAATAGACAGAATGTATAAGGCAACAGCACATAAAAGACAATATCCACCTATATTCCACTTATAGAAATAAATTTGATGATAATTTAGAAAACATATGTTAGAATATACTAGCATAATTAAATGAAATGGAGTGAATCATATGGCAGGCCATTCTAAATGGAATAATATAAAAAATAAAAAAGGTAAAGAAGATGCTAAAAGGGGTAAGGTATTTACTAAATTAGGTAGGTATATAATGGTAGCAGCCAGAGAAGGTGGAGCTGATCCAGATTATAACCCAGCATTAAAAGCGGCTATTGAGAAAGCAAAAGCAGAAAATATGCCTAATGACAATATAGATAGAGCTATAAAAAAAGGTTCCGGCGAATTGTCTATGGACCAATTCGAAGAAGTTATCTATGAAGGCTATGGACCAGCTGGTATAGCCGTATTTGCAGTTTGCCTAACAGATAATAGAAATAGAACAGCACCTGATGTAAGACATGCATTTGATAAAAATGGAGGCAATTTAGGTCAATCTGGTTGTGTAAGCTTTATGTTTGATAGAAGAGGAATCATAGCTATAGAAAGAACAGATTCAATAGATGAAGATGAATTAACTATGTTAGCAATTGATTTAGGCGCAGAAGACTTTTCATCTGAAGAAGAAGGATTTGAAATAATAACTAGTCTAGAAGACTTTAACAATATTCGAGATTCATTAAAAGAAGCGGGATATGAATTCGTTATGGCAGAAACTACTTATATACCACAAAACACAATAGAACTTACAGATCCTAAGGATATTAAAAACATTGAAAACTTAATAGACATGCTTGAAGACAATGACGACGTTCAAGAGGTTTATCACAACTGGGAAATGCCAGAAGAATAGAAATATATTATAAATGACTTATTTTAGTATAATTAGAATTTTATGAAACATAATAATTACTGACTATTAAAATAGGAGGTAATGCTTGTGGAAGGAAATGAAAATTTTGAACATATTGTAGATAGGTTTAGGAATGCAGATTTAGACACAAAGATTGAAATATATAGCACAGTACAAGGTTTATCAGTAGAGCAATATAAAGAACTATTAAAATATTTTCCAATAAAACATCTTGGACAATTGGAAAAAGCCATGGCTTAAGGGTGAATTATTTCATCCTTTTTTTCTTTTTGTGGTATTATAGAATTACAAAAGCTTGGGGGGATAAGATTTGAAAAAAATATTACATGGATTTTTAGCTATACTCTTAGTTATATCACTATCTTTAATGTTTCTTATGATTAGCATTGAAAGAAATGCTTATAATGTTAATTATTTTACAAAATCATATGACAATTATAATATAGAAAACATTACATCTAAATCAACTGAGCAATTAAATATTATAACTGTAGATTTAATCAAATACTTAAAAGGTATTGGTGGAAATGAGTTATTAGAAACACATTTTAATGAAAGGGAAATTCTTCATATGGAAGATGTTCAATACCTATTTCATTTAGAAAGAACAGTAAAACATATCTCCACAGTAATATCATTTCTAATAATCTTATATTTTATTAAGAAAAAGGAAATTCTGACTTTAGCTAAAACATTTTTTTATGGACTGTTCTCAAATTATATATTACTAGCTTTATTAGGAATTTTACTATTACTTGATTTTAATAAATATTTCACTTATTTTCACTTAATATTCTTTACAAATGACCTTTGGATACTAGATCCAATGACAGATTTAATGATACAAATGCTACCAGAAGAATTCTTTTTTGGCATGGCAAAGAATATAGGCTTATCTTTCTTTCTATACTTGGCAATAATACAAGTAATAGGATTTTTAATTTTAAGGAGAGATAAAAATGAAA
>CAZAGS010000031.1:0-17319 GCA_964484955.1 uncultured Tissierellaceae bacterium | reverse complement strand
ATTGGTAGTGAATTTTTATTAAAGGACCTTAAAAAAACAGGTGCGGATGTTTTACTTATAACAGTAGCTGAGGTAATCGGTGCATTTGTAGTCGTATTTATAACTACTTATTTTGTATTTAAGCAACCTTTTGAATTTTGTATTGTTATTGCAAGTATGTCAGCGGCAACAGCACCAGCGGGTATACTTATGGTAATTAGAGAATTAAAAGCTAATGGACCTTTAGTTCGTACTATATTGCCAGTAGTGGCCTTAGATGATGCATTAGGAATTATGGTTTTTGGAGTATCCTTATCTATAGCAAAACTTACCAGTGGTGTAGGAACTTATTCCATTTTCAGAATAATAGGAACTCCATTAATGGAAATAGCTGGGTCAATATTATTAGGAGCAATATTAGGTTTTCTATTAAGCTACATAGCTCCTAAATCAAAAAATAGAGAAGAACAATTATCAATAACTTTAGGTTTTATAATTTTAGCTACAGGAATTGCAAATTTCTTTAGCCTATCAGCATTATTAACTTGTATGATGATGGGGGCAATGTTAATAAACCTAATGCAAAGTTCTCATAGAGTATTTAACCTTGTAAATGAATTTACACCACCTGTATATCTATTATTCTTTACTATAGCAGGGGCAAGTTTAGATCTAAGTATACTAGCTACAGTTGGAGCATTAGGTCTAGGCTATATATTTGCTAGAGCAGGTGGAAAGATATTAGGTGCTACAATAGGTGCAAAGATGGTAAAAGCACCAATAAAGGTAGTAAAGTATCTGGGGATTAGCTTATTAACTCAAGGTGGTATCTCAATAGGACTTTCTATTATAGTAGCAAGACAATTACCTCAGTATAGTGATTCCATTATTACTGTAATACTATTTAGTGTATTAGTATTTGAAATAATGGGACCAATTTTAGCTAAAATTGGAATAACTAAGGCAGGGGAAGTTAACGGGGCTTTGAAGAAAGGTAAGACCGTATAATTCTAATCTAGAAAGGAAAGGTGAGATGATGAACGTATTATTTATAGTACTAAATGAACCAGAGTATCTAGATGAGATTTTAGATAGCTTTGTTGAAATTGGTGTTAAAGGAGCAACTATTTTAGATAGTCAAGGTATGGGCTCTGCTATAACCAATGGTGGAAAAGGTAATGAACCATTTTTTGGAGCTATAAGAAGTTTTCTTGATAATTCTAGACCTTATAATAAAACCATATTTACTGTTATTGAAGATGAGGAAATATTATTAAAGGCAGTTAAAACAGTAAAAACTATTGTAGGAGATATAACTAAGCCAGGTGTAGGAATGATGTTTACATTACCTGTAGGAAATGTTTATGGAATGTAATTTAATATAATCTTCATATTCCGAATTTAATAGCATAATATCTTAATAGGTATTATTTTATTAGGAGGGATATTATGTTTAATGAATTTATGACTCCAGAGATATTAACTACTCATGCTGGTCTAACAGCAGCATTAATTATTATTGTTCAATTTACAAAACCTTTAATTAAAAGAAAATTTGGAACCTCATTTGTAAGATTGTATTCATTTTTTATTGCTTTAATATTAACCTTTATCTTTGCAAATCATGGATTTAATCTACAAGGTCTTATGCTAACATTAATCAATGCAGCTATGATTACAATTTCTAGCATGGGTGGTTATGAAATGTTAAAGGACCCATTAGCCCAATCAGTAAGTAGGAAATATTAAATATGAAGCACGCTGCTTTCATTCAGGAAGATAATGGGGCAAAACTTAAAGAAAAGGTAGAGAAGTGGATTTCTGAAAATGAGGATAGTATACTAGAGATAGTTGGAATTGAATATGGGCAAAATGGGGACATATATTATGTGACAATAACATATTTAGATTAGAAGGAACTGAAAGGTTCCTTTTTTCATATGGAAAATGTATAATGTATATGGAGGTGAGCGATTAGATATGGATAAAACAATAGGTTTTATTGGAAGTGGTAATATGGCCCAAGCTATGATTAGTTCTATTTTAAGTTCAAATTTAATAGCCAAGGAGCAAATCATTGCATCAGAAATAATTGTTCCACTTAGAGAGATGGTTGAAAAGAAATACAATATTAAAACCACAGGGGATAACAAAGAGGTAGTTAAAATTGCTGATTTCATAATATTAGCTATTAAGCCTAATGTATATCATTTAGTACTTAATGAGGTAAAAGATTATATAAAAGAGGGAGCTATAGTTATTGGAATCGGAGCTGGAATAAGTTTATCCTTCTTAAAAGAACATTTGAATCCTAGTACAAAAGCAATTAAAGCCATGCCAAATACACCAGCCATGGTAGGAGAGGGGATGACTGCCCTTTCTATGAGAGATAAGTTTAGTGAAGTAGAAATGGACCAAGTACTCAGTATATTTAATAGCTTTGGAAAGACAGAAATAGTTGAAGAATATTTAATGGATGGAGTTACTGCACTTAGTGGTTCATCTCCTGCATATGTGTATATGATGATTGAAGCTATGGCTGATGGAGCAGTATTAGAAGGGATACCAAGAGAACAGGCCTACAAAATGGCTGCACAAGCTGTATTGGGTTCTGCTAAAATGATTTTAGATACTAATATGCACCCAGGACAATTAAAAGATAATGTATGCTCACCAGGAGGAACCACAATAGAAGCGGTAGCCAGTTTAGAAAAGTCGGGATTTAGATCAGCTATTATTGAAGCTATTAGAATTTGTGCAGATAAGTCTAGGAAAATGGGAAAGCAAGAAAGACAGTAGTTTCGATTTTTCTGTCAGGAGGAAAGATATATGGAATTCGGGAACATAAAATTAAATGGCCTTATGGGCCAAGCCTTAGATAGTAATAATATTATGTTAAAGATATTTGATGATATAAATATTGCTATTAGTGTAGTAGATGAAAACTTAATAACAAGATTTTGGAATAAAAGTGCGGAGAAGATGTATGAAATCAGCCGTGAAAAAGTATTAAATAGGCCAATTACTGAATTTTTTCCAAATGCGCTACTACAAAAGGTAATCAAAGAGGGAAAGGCCTATAAGAATGTGTATAATAGTCCCCGGGATAATTGTCATAATATTATAAGTGCAACACCCATATTTGATAATGGGAAAGTTGTTGGTGGAATTGGTTATGACAAGGATGTTTCAGAACTTATGAGATTGTCTGAACTTTTAAATAAAACTCAAACAAATCTTGAACTTTTAGAAAAAGAAACAACACGAATAAATGAAAGCAAGTATTCTTTTTCAAAAGTAATTGGGAATAGTCAAAAATTCCAACAGGCAATAAACTTGGCCAAATCAGTTGCACAATCAAATATTAGCATATTGCTAACCGGAGAAAGTGGTACCGGTAAAGAAGTGTTTACTCGGGCAATACATTTAGAAAGCAATAGAAGTGGATATTTTATACCTATTAACTGTAGTGCTATCCCTGAAGAATTAATGGAATCAGAACTTTTTGGTTATGAAGGTGGGGCCTTTACAGGTGCAAGTAAAGAGGGTAAAATTGGTAAATTTGAACTAGCAAACAATGGAACACTATTTTTAGATGAGATAGCAGAACTGCCTTTGAGTATGCAACCCAAAATACTTAGAGTTTTAGATGATGGAATAATTACTAGAGTAGGGGGACAAGTTTGGACAAAGGTGGATGTTAGAGTTATTGCAGCGACCAATAAAGATATTAAGAAGATGGTTGATGAAGGAACTTTTAGAAAAGACCTATTTTATAGGTTGAATTCAGCACAAATATTATTACCGCCTTTAAGAGAAAGGAAAGATGATATACCAGCTTTGGTAGAAGAATTTGTAAAAGAAATTTGTATAGAAAATAAAACTAATATAAAAGAAATAGACCCTAAGCTTATGTTAAAATTAATAGATCATAATTGGGAAGGCAATATAAGAGAATTAAAAAATATAATTGAAATAATGGTAATACTGGCAAAGTATAATAATATAGATATCTTAGATATACATCTCTTACCAGAAAATATATTTACTAATTCGGAGTCAGACAATATAATAGAACATATGAATACACTTGATATCAATATTATTACTGAAAATGCAGAGAAAGAAGCTATTAAAAAGGCATTGAGTATAGCCAAAGGTAATAAAAGTCAGGCTGCTAATTTACTAAACATTCCAAGAAGTACCTTATATTTTAAATTAGATAAATATGGTATCTCTTTTTAATAGTCAAAAAACTGACTACTGTCAACAAATTGACATAAAATTAGAGGGAAACCGGAGGAATGTGTCAGTTAGTTGACGGTGTATTTTTCTGTGAACTAAGAAGATGTAATTGTACACATTGTAAAAACAAGAATATTGGCATAAGAATTGCAATTGTTATAGCTAGGCTTATGCACACAATAATTGCAATCTAAAAAATAATAAGGGGTGACAAACTTGCGTATTGAAGAACATCCAATTTTAACATTTACGAGAGGTCCAAAGGTAAAATTCATATTTGATGGTGTTGAATATGAAGGTTTTGAAGGAGAAACAATAGCTGCTGCATTACATGCTGCAGATGTTAAGGTATTAGGTAATAGTCTATTTAAACACAGGCCAAGAGGTCTTTTCTGTGCTATTGGTAACTGTTCATCCTGTCTTATGGTGGTAAATGGTGAACCAAATATTCGAACATGCACCACAGATGTAGAAGATGGAATGATAGTAGAAACTCAACAAGGGAAAGGTGAAATACTATGAAGACAGTAGACTTAGTTGTTATAGGTGGAGGACCAGCAGGACTATGCGCTACCATTAATGCTGCTAAAAGTGGTGCAAACGTTTTGCTAATTGAAAGAGATAAGAAATTAGGTGGACAGTTAGTAAAACAAACCCATATGTTTTTTGGTTCAGAAAAACAATATGCATCCATAAGAGGTTTCGATATAGCAGATATTTTATTAGATGAAATCAGTTCATTTGGTGATCAAGTTGAAATAATGCCTGATACTTCAGTACTTGGGATTTATGAAGATGGAGTAATAACTGTAGAAAAAAATAGGGAATACATAAAAATAAAACCAAAATCAATTATTTTAGCCACAGGTGCTAGTGAAAAATTCTCATCATTTCCTAACAATGACCTACCTGGAGTATATGGTGCCGGTGCAGTTCAAACATTAATGAATGTTTATGGGGTAAAGCCTGGAGAAAGAGCGCTAATGGTAGGAGCAGGAAATATAGGATTAATTGTTGCCTATCAACTGATGCAAGCTGGTGTTGAAATAGCAGCAGTAATTCATCATTCTGGAAAAATTGGAGGTTACCATGTACATGCTTCTAAAATAAGAAGAATGGGAATACCAATAATTACTAATCATGCTATAAAAGAAGTTATAGGAAAAGATAGAGTAGAGAAAGTTGTAATATGGGAAATGGCAGATAGAAAAACTCCAATTCCAGGAACTGAAAAAGAATTAGATGTAGATACTGTTTGTATTTCAGTAGGTTTAACTCCTCTTGTGAACCTATTGGCACAAGCGGGTTGTGAAATGACATATGATCATGGAAGTACAGTGGCTCTTATAGATGAAACATTCCAAACTACAGTACCAGGAATCTATGTAGCAGGAGATGCTGCAGGGGTAGAAGAAGCAAGTATGGCTATGGTAGAAGGATACTTAGCAGGTTTATCTGCTGCTAATTTTTTAGGATATAAGCATGAAGATTATGAAGAGCTTAGAGCTGATTATTTAAGTCAGTTAAAATCTTTGCGAATGGGTCATGGTGGACCTAGAATGGATTTAGTATCAGAAGAAACTGCTAGGGCTAATTTTCCAAGTATTGATCGAATTAACAAAGGTCCTGTAGCGGTTGTGGAGTGTTTTCAAGAGATTCCATGTAACCCATGTACTACATCATGTAGACGAGGTGCATTTGAAGAAATGGTAGATATTAATGATCTTCCAGTCATAGATCTAAACGTTTGTAATGGGTGTACAATTTGTGTTACTTCTTGTCCTGGTATGGCAATAATGGTTGTAGATGGTAGTTATTCTGACAATGAAGCCTTATTTAAAATACCATATGAATTTTCACCACTACCAAAACCGGGTGATGTAGTTAGAGGCTTAAATAGAGCAGGGGAATATATAACTGATGTAAAGGTATTAAGAGTGAGCAACCCAAAATCCTTTGATAAGACCCCACTAATTACTTGCGTAGTTAATAAAGATTTTCTATATGAATTCAGAAATATTGAATTGGGGGATGAATAATATGGATGATAACACTATAATTTGTAGATGCGAAGACCTGACACTAAAAGAAGTTAGAGACTTAATTCATGAAGGATATACAACTTTGGAAGAAATAAAAAGGGTTTCAAGAGCTGGAATGGGACCATGCCAAGGTACCACTTGTGGTAATTTAATAATTAGAGAAATAAATAATATAACTGGAAAAAGTATTCCAGAAATTAATGTAACTGTAAGTAGGCCTCCAGTGAAGGGAATATTAATAAAAGAAATAGTCGCAGGAGGTAGAGAAAATGATTAAGACAGCTGATGTTGTAATTATTGGAGGAGGAATCTCCGGAGTTGCTATAGCATATAATTTAGCAAAAAAAGGTGTAAAGAATATTGCTATTATTGAAAAGAGCTATCTAGCCAGCGGAGCTACAGGCAGATGTGGGGCTGGTATTAGACAACAATGGGGAACTGAGATGAATATTAGGGTAGCTATGGAAAGTATTAAGTTCTTTGAAACTGCAAGAGAAGAATTAGAATATCCTAGAGACATTGAGTTTAAGCAGGGTGGTTATTTAATAGTAGCTAGCACTGAAAAAGAGGATCTTCAATTTCAAAAAAATGTAGCCCTTCAAAGAAGTCTGGGAATGGATGTAGAGTATTTAACACCTAAAGAAGCAACCAGAATAGTACCTTATTTAAATACTACAGGATTAACCAGCGCTACATTTTGTCAAAAAGATGGTCATTTAAATCCTTTCTTAGCAACCGATGCCTATGCAAAAGCTGCAGAAAGATTAGGAGTTAAAATATATACCTATACAGAAGTACTAGGCATTAATACAAAAAATGGTAAAGTAACTGGGGTTATTACCGATGTTGGAGAGATAGCTACTAATGTTGTAGTAAATGTGGCAGGAGGTCATTCTAAAGAAATTGCAGAAATGGTAAATGTAGATATACCTGTATATTCAGAAAGACACCAAATTCTAGCTACAGAACCAGTTGCACCAACTCAAGGACCAATGGTAATGAGTTTTTCAAAGAATATATACTGTCAACAAACACCTCATGGGTCTTTTATAATGGGTAGAGGAGATGATACTGAGCCTAGAGACCTGAGAGTAACATCCAGTTGGCAATTTTTAGATGAAATGGCAAAAACAGTAACTGACCTTTTACCGCCATTAGGAAACTTAAGGATAGTAAGACAGTGGGCTGGACTATATAACATGACACCTGATAGACAACCTATCTATGGTGGAGTAGATGGATTAGAAGGATATTATATGGCCGTAGGATTTTCTGGTCATGGATTTATGTTTGGACCTATGACTGGATTACTGATGTCAGAGATCATACTAGGAGAAGAGACTTCAATAGATATTAGTAGTTTGGATTTGGGTAGATTTGCAAGAAATGAATTAGTATTTGAACCGTCAGTTGTATAGTATTTGGTAGGGGCAGATCTGTGTGTCCGACCTAAGGATGGCAACCTATAATTAATGGGTGTACACAATCAAGTGTACACCCAATTTTTATCAAATATTAAAGTAAATTCTTGTCATTTGAAATTTTGATCATTTCGTCAAATTCATCATATATTATTTGTGGTGGTTTAGCACCTATTTTACTTACAATAAATATAGCTATACATGCAAAGAAGAATCCTGGTAGTAATTCATATATTTCATTTAAGGTTCCACTAGTTAATAATGGCCATAAAATTACAGTTAAACCACCAGTTAACATTCCTGCAATTGCACCATTTCTAGTCATGTCTCTCCAATATACAGAAATCAAGACTATTGGACCAAAGGTTGCACCCAGTCCTGCCCAAGCATATGATACTAAATCTAGTACCTTATTCTCTGGATTCATAGCCAATACAAAAGCAACAACTGCTACAATTAATACAGAAATACGACTAACTTTAACAAGTTGCTTTTCTGTAGCATCTTTTTTAAAGAATACTTGGTAAAAGTCCTTTGTAAATGAAGACGATGTTACCAATAACTGAGAGTCAGCAGTACTCATAACCGCTGCTAATACAGCTGCTAAGAATAGACCTGCTACTGCTGGATGAAATACTGTTTGAATGGCTAACATGAATACGTTTTCCACTGATGCACCTGTTAAAGGAGTATCTTTGAAAAAATACATTCCCACAACACCAATTAGTACAGACATGAATAAACTAACAACTACCCAAACTGAACCGATCCAAGTAGCTGCTTTTACGTCTTTATGACTTCTTATAGCCATAAATCGTGCCGTAATATGAGGCTGACCAGGATATCCAAGTCCCCAAGCTACTAGGGATGCTGTAGCCCAAAAACCTAATGAACTACCATCTGGATTTACAAAAAGATTTAGTAAGTTAGGATTAGTGTTTCTAATACCATCCATTGTAGGTCCCCAGCCACCTAAAGCTGAAATCATTCCAATTGGAACTCCTATTAATGCAATAAACATTAAAGTTCCTTGAAAAAAATCTGTCCAGCTAACTGCAGCAAAGCCACCTAATACAGTGTAAGAAAGAATAACAATTGCGCCTAGTGTTAATGCTGGAATATAATCCATTTTAAATACTATGTTAAATAATTTTGCACCTGCAACAAATCCCGAAGAAGTATATACAAAGAAAAAGAATAGGATAAATATAGCAGATACCATTCTTAAAATCTTACTATTATCTTTAAATCTATTTTCAAAGTAATCTGATAAGGTAATACTATTTTCCGCTACCTCAGTATAAATTCTAAATCTCTTAGCCACGAATTGCCAGTTAACCCAAGTACCTACTGCAAGTCCAATTCCTATCCAACCAGCAGAATAGCCTGATAAGTAAGCTGCTCCAGGTAATCCCATAAGTAACCAACCACTCATATCTGATGCTCCTGCACTTAAAGCTGCTACCCAAGGATTTAGATCCCTTCCGCCCAATAAGTAATCTGATAAATCTTCTTCTCCATCTTTACCTTTTTTAAAAAAGTATAATCCGATTCCTAACATGAAAGCTAGATATAATATAAATACAATAATAGTAGATGCGTAAACCTTCATTAAAAATCCCCCTTTAATTTTTTAAAGAATAAGATGACTGCTTACAATTCACCCCCTTATTGAGTTACTATTGGCAATTTAAAATATTTCACCTCCTTTAATATTATTATGCAAGATTTATTTTTATCACTTCTATATTATCACAATATTCTGCAAATTGCCTCAAATTAAGAAAAATTATAATATCAGTTAAACTTTGTTTAAAGGTAATTGTTAGGGGTACAATATAAATATATTAGGTATGCCTAAACTTTCTTGAGAAGGAGGTATTTCATTTGACAGGAAGCAAAGAAGACTATTTGAAAACTATTTATAAATTAGGTGGAGAGTTTAATCAAATAAGCAATAAGGATATATCAAATAGGATGAATATATCCGCTTCATCAGTTACTGAAATGATTAAAAAACTATTACTAGATGGATATGTGGAATATGAATTGTACCAGGGGGTTAAGCTTACTGAAAGTGGTGTAAGGGAAGCCAGAAAAATAGTTAGAAGACATCTATTGTGGGAAGTTTTTCTAGTAGACAAATTAGGATACAAATGGGATGAAGTAGATAAAGTAGCAGAATTACTTGAACATGTAACAGATCAACAACTTGAGGATAAACTAGATATGTACTTAGATTTTCCAAAGACTTGCCCCCACGGAAGTTCTATATTTAAATTAACAGAAGAGAGAAATAATTATAAAACAATTGACTCTCTGAAGTTGGGAGATATTGGAGTTATACGTAGATTTGAAGATATAAAAGAAGTATTAAATTATGTTGATAGTTTGGGAATCAAAATGGGCGATAAAATAGAAGTCCTAAAATTAGCACCCTATAATGGGCCAATAACACTAAAATTAGATGATAGAGATATAGTAATTGGAAAAGATGCTGCAAAAAAAATATACGTAGAGTAAAGGAGGATTTATATGAAAAAAATTATGATAGCTACAATAATTATTTTAACAATAGCAATTCTAGTAACAGGGTGCAGACCACAAAAGGTTGAGGACAACGGAAAGTATAATGTAGTAACTACTACTACTTTAATAGGTGATTTAACAAAACAAATTGGTGGAGACTATGTAAATGTACAAGAATTAATGGGGCCAGGAGTAGACCCACATCTTTATAAAGCAAGTGCAGGAGATGTGACTAAAATGCAAAATGCCAATATGGTAATATACAACGGATTGCATCTTGAGGGAAAAATGGGAGATGTATTTGAGAATATTAGAGGGAGCAATAAGTTAATTATTGCAGTTTCTGATAATATAGATAGAAGTAATTTTTTGGATTTTATAACAAACCCAGGTTCTTATGATCCACATATATGGTTTGATGTAGAACTATGGAAAGAAGCTGCTAAAGAAGTAACAAGAGGATTAAAGGAGTTAGACTCTGAGCATTCCAGCCAATACCAAGCTAATTTAGAAAAGTATTTAGTTGAACTTGAAGAATTAGATAATTATATTAAAGAAAAAACTGAGGAACTACCTAAGGAAGATAGAGTTTTAATTACTGCCCATGATGCTTTTTCTTATTTCGGAAAAGCCTATGGATTTGAAGTATTGGGTCTTCAGGGAATTAGTACGGACTCAGAGGCAGGTACTTCTGATGTTAGAGAATTAGCAAATTATATTGTAGAACATAAAATAAAAGCTATATTTGTAGAATCATCTGTACCAAGGAAGAGTATAGAAGCATTACAAGAAGCGGTTAAAGCTCAAGGATTTGAAGTTGAAATAGGTGGAGAACTTTATTCTGACTCCACAGGGGATGCAGGTACTAATGCAGAGACCTATATAGGAACTTTTAAAGAAAATATAGATACAATAGTTAATGCGCTAAAAAAATAATCTAAATTAGGGGAGATTTACATGGTAAATGAAAGGGATTATATTATAGAAGTAGAAGATATGACAGTAGCCTATCATACAAAGCCAGTATTGTGGGACGTAGACTTAGATATACCAAAAGGCATTTTAATGGCTATAGTAGGGCCTAATGGAGCTGGAAAGTCTACCTTAATTAAAGCCATGTTGGATTTGATTAAACCTATATCAGGTAATGTATTATTTAATGGTGGAAGTTATAAGTCACAAAGAAAGCATATAGGCTATGTGCCTCAGAGTGAAAGTGTTGATTGGGATTTTCCAGCAAACGCATTAGACGTAGTAATGATGGGGCGTTATGGTGAATTAGGATGGTTGAAAAGACCTAAGGCTAAAGATCGAGAACTTGCTATGGATGCACTGGTTAAGCTTGGAATGGAAGAATTTGCAGACAGGCAAATCAGCCAATTATCTGGAGGCCAGCAGCAAAGAGTTTTTCTAGCAAGAGCATTGGTTCAAGAAGCAGATATATATTTTATGGATGAGCCTCTGAAAGGTGTAGATGCAAAAACTGAAAAGGCTATAATGGAATTATTAAAGGAAATGAGAGATAATGGCAAGACCGTAATAGTGGTTCATCATGACCTTCAAACAGTGGAAGAGTATTTTGATTGGGTTGTTTTATTAAATACTCAAATTATTGCTAGTGGACCTGTGGAAGAAGCCTTCACTGATGAAAATATAAGAAAGACTTATAGAAGTACAGGTCAAATATTAAAGAGGTAGGTGAGATAAATGAATATATTAGAACTAATTATGACAGATTATACCCTACGAATTGTATCCTTGGGATCGATTTTTCTGGGAATAATCAGTGGAGTATTAGGTAGTTTTGCAGTTATTAGAAAGCAAAGTCTTTTAGGTGATGCAGTATCTCACTCAGCACTACCTGGAATTGCCATAGCTTTTATTCTTACTGGAACTAAAAAGACTGAAGTCTTATTATTAGGAGCCTTAATATCAGGGCTAATATCTACCTATATTATTTTGGGAATAAATAAGTACTCCAGAATAAAGTTTGACAGCGCTTTGGCCTTAGTATTATCAGTATTCTTTGGAAGTGGTATAGTATTATTAACATATATACAAAAAATACCAAAGGCAAATCAAGCAGGGTTAGATAAATTTATATTTGGGCAAGCTTCTACACTTTTACGAAGAGACGTACAGATTATGGGAGTATTAGGACTTATATTAATAGCAATTGTTATAATTTTTTGGAAAGAATTTAAATTAGCCAGCTTTGATGCGGATTATGCTGAAAGTCTTGGCTTTTCTACAAATCGGATAAATACATTATTATTTGCAATGATAGTTACAGCTATTATTATAGGATTGCAAACTGTAGGAGTAATCTTAATGAGTGCAATGCTTACGGCGCCTGGAGTAGCAGCAAGGCAATGGACAGATAAATTGTCTGTTATGGTATTTTTATCAGCTTTATTTGGAGCTATATCGGGTTTCCTAGGAACTCTTATGAGTTCGCTAGTGTCAAAACTTCCTACAGGGCCTATGATTGTAATAGTAATAAGCACAATTGTAATAATAAGCCTGGCTTTTGCACCAAATAGGGGACTGATATGGAGATATTTAAGAGACAAGAAAAATCAAAAAGAAATTAATGAAGATCAAGTACTAATGAATCTTTATCATTTAGCCTTAAATCATAAAGATATTAGTCACAGCCATGATATCTTAATAATAAAACCAAAAGCACAATCCGCTAAAGCAGTTAAAAGAGTTGTTAGTAAATTAGAGTCACTAGAAAGTCGCAAACTAGCTAAAAAAGATTATTTTAATAAGTGGGCAATAACTAGTGAAGGCTTAGATTATGTAGAGAATTATTTTAAAAAGGAGGAAGATTAATGTCACCACAATTAGAAATTCAAATAATTGCAGTTATAGTAGCAGTGGCTTGTTCTCTTCCTGGAGTATTTCTAGTTTTAAGAAAAATGGCAATGATGTCAGACGCAATAACTCATACCATATTATTAGGTATTGTAATAGCATTTTTCGCAGTAAATAGCCTTACATCACCCTTATTAATAGTAGGGGCTGCAGTAATGGGAGTTATAACTGTATTCTTAACAGAAATGCTAAATAGTACCAAGTTAGTATCAGAAGATTCAGCTATAGGAATAGTATTTCCTTTACTTTTTAGTATCGCCATAATTATCATTTCTAAGTATGCAGGTTCAGTTCATTTAGATACAGACTCAGTGTTATTAGGGGAACTTGCATTTGCACCTTTTAATAGGATGATAATATTTGGCAGAGATATAGGACCAAAGGCCATGTATTCCATGGGAACAATCCTTATCCTAAACTTGTTGTTTATAACAATATTCTTTAAAGAACTTAAAATAGTAACATTTGATCCAGCATTAGCTGCTGTATTAGGATTTACACCAACACTTATACATTATAGCCTGATGACAGTTGTTTCTATTACTGCAGTAGGAGCATTTGAGTCAGTAGGATCAATTTTGGTAATAGCCTTTATGATAGGGCCTCCTGTTACAGCTTATCTCTTAACAGATGACTTAAAACATTTAATAATTATAAGTTCTGTAGTTGGAGCCATTAACGGAATACTAGGCTATCAATTTGCACATATATTCGATGTATCCATATCAGGGTCCATGGCACTAATGACAGGGATAGTGTTCTTCCTAGTATTTATCTTTGCACCTAAAAAAGGTTTAGTAACAACAATCAGAAGAAGACAATTCCAAAAGTTTGACTTCGCAGAAAAATCCCTTATGTTCCATATATATAATCATGAGGGAGATGACAATGAATGCCTAGAGTGTGGACTAGACACTATTCAAAATCATTTAAATTGGAAAGATGAATTCTTAAGTAAAATAGTAGAAGACTTAAAGCAAAGAAAAAAAATATTTATAGAAGATAATACAATCAGACTTACTGACTATGGTAGGCAATATGCAGCAGAAAGTTATAGGGAGATAATAACAGGATTTGAGGAAAAAGAATAAATGATTTGTAGGGGCCAACCTGTGTGTTCGCCCTATTTTTTTCTTTTCACAAAAAACCTTGACACACATAGAATATTAGTGTACTATGTAATCAATACACTAATACAACTAAGGAGGTGCGGTTATGAAATTTAATGATAATCAACCAATATATGTTCAAATCATTGAATATATAAAGAGAAAAATAATTACATTGGAATTAAAGGGGGGAGACAAATTGCCATCAGTTAGAGAATTATCTGGAGAACTAAAGGTAAACCCCAACACAGTTCAAAGATCATATCAAGAATTAGAGCGTGAAAATTTGGTCTATACTCAAAGAGGAATGGGTACATTTGTAACGGAAGATGATGAAATCATAAAAAGATTAAAAAATAATATGGCTTCTAATATAGTTGAAACCTTTATTGATGAAATGAGGTTATTGGGTTTTAATTTAGAAGAAATAAAAGATTTAATCATAAATAGTAAAAAGGAGGAATTCTAAATGGCAAATATTATAGAAATGAAGGATTTGAGTAAAAGCTACTTCAAGAAGAAAGCATTAAATAATGTGACCTTAAATATAGAAGAAGGAAAAGTAGTGGGAATACTAGGGCCAAATGGTAGCGGTAAGACTACTATGATAAAAATATTAGCTGGAATACTTAGACAATCAAAGGGCCAAGTTACAATAGAAGGAAAAAGCCCTGGAGTAGATTCAAAGTCAATAGTCTCTTATTTACCAGACAGAAACTTCTTATATGATTGGATGAAAATATCTGATGCAATAAACCTGTATAAGGATTTTTTCCAGGACTTTGATGAAAAGAGAGCCGATGAATTACTAGAGTTTATGAAATTAGAAAAAGGGATGAAAGTAAAAGAACTTTCCAAAGGTATGCAAGAAAAGCTGAATCTAACTTTAGTTTTATCCAGAAGAGCTAAGGTTTATATACTAGATGAGCCTATAGCTGGAGTAGACCCGGTAGCAAGAGATCAAATATTAGATGCTATTATAAATAACTACAGCAAAGAAAGTTCAATGATTATAACAACACATTTAGTTCGAGATATGGAAAACTTATTTGACGATGTAGTATTCCTAAGAGAAGGAGAAATAGCCTTACAAGGAAATGCAGATGAATTAAGAGAAGAAAGAGCCATGAAGATAGATGATTTATTTAAAGAAATATTTGGATAGGGGGGATAAAATGTTAAAATTTATGAAATATGAAATTAGGGGAACATATAAATTTATTATGATGCTTATACTTGGAGTTTTAGGTGCATCCACAGGACTACAATTATCTGCATATCGAGGAGTCAAAGGCAATCTGGATGGCTTTCCAGTATTTTTACCAATTCTATTAGTGCTAGTAATATTTGGTGCATTTGTTACAGCTTTCTTCTATATAGTTAGCTCATTTAGAAAAGAGTTATATGAAGATAGAGGCTATTTAACTTTTGCCTTACCTATTACAGGTAAGCAAATAGTAGGAACTAAGTTATTAATAGCTTTAATGTGGTCTATTGCAATTGGTTTATCAATGGTGGTATTTAATTTAATACTAGGATCTGCTCTATTTGGAACTAGATGGGTAGAAGGCTTTAAAGAAATATATCGTACAATACCAGCTAATATAGAATTAACCATGGGTCTTACTAGTTTTATATCTTCCACCTTAAGCTTGTTGCTAATTTACTTTTCAATTACCTTGAGTAAAGTAAGTATAAAGAACAAAAAAATTGGTGGACTATGGTTTATATTATTCTTGGTAATAAGTGCCCTAGTTAATTATGCCACAATAAAAGTTGGAGGTTTATTTCCATATTATTTAGATATAAATAAATTTAAAATTGTTAAGGGAGTTATGTTCGGCGATCCACTTTCAGTAGGATACAACATTAGTGCAATGATATTTTCTATAATAGCTGCTCTAGCTACATTCTTTGGAACCAGTTATTTAATCGATAAAAAAGTAGAGATATAAATCATATAATGGTAGGGGTAGACCTATGTGTCTACCCAAATCTGTTTAGACACCAAAAGCAGGGCGGACACACAGGTCCGCCCCTACCAAAACATCTATTATTCAATCCTAACTTTATCTATAGTCATGTCTTTCACATCTACAAATATTAGCTCATCTTCAACACTTTCATTAAATAATTGTTTTAGAGCTAAATTGCATTGTAAGGATGCTGTAACCATACAGGTAATAGGCAAATTGCCTAATGTATTTTCATAATCCTCAGTATCTCCGTAAATCTTACTGACCATTCTATTGGAATCAGTAGATAATGCCACCTGGCCATAATAGCCACTTATTGCTCCGTGGACCAAGGGTAAATTCATTTTTTGGCAAAGATTTTCCAAGCCTATTTTACCGCTAATAGAATCCAAACCATCCATGACTAATTGTACACCTTCTAATAAATGCATACTATTTTCATCAAGGGTTTCTATAAAAACTTTTGTAATTACTTCATTATCTATTAATTTAGCTCTGGAGTATGCTTCATCTGCTTTGTAATTTCCTAGATTAGCTTCATTAGATAATAATTGTCTATTTAAATTACTAGCTTCAAAAACATCCTTATCTATTAAATTAAATCTCTTAACTCCAAGTCTAACTAAATTTTCTAATATATAACCTCCTAACCCTCCAAGTCCTACAATAGCTACAGCTGAATTATTTAAGATTAATTGCTGTTCTTTAGATAAAGAAGTATAATTCCTAGTATACCTATCCATAAAATCACTCCATATATTATTATATAATTATAGATTTAGTTTCTCATAGTGAGATTTATATGTCAATGATTTAAACCAGGAAACTTTGACAAGAGGCGGATTTAACAATATAATATAAGTAGTAACTTCATAAGGAAGGTGAATTATATGGATTATAAAAAAGTAATGGAATTAATGCTTACCAACCTGGAAGAAGCAATAATAGTTATAGATAGAAATTATAAAATATTAGAATTCAATCAACCATCTACAGATATTACTGGATTTATTGCAGAAGATGCAATAGGAAAGACAGTATTTGAAGTTTTTCCATATATTGATAAAACTAGTAGCACTTTTTACAGAGTTTTAAATACTGGTGAGCCTATAATAGAACAGGTTCAAGATTATATAAA
>CAZAGS010000030.1:0-17562 GCA_964484955.1 uncultured Tissierellaceae bacterium | reverse complement strand
TACTGTGGATATGTCCAATTATTATGAAACACTAAGAAAATTCTTTTTGAATTTTAACTTAGATTTAGATAAATTTAATATTACTTATGATATATTTTCAAGAAAAAACAAATCAGAGTGGGGCTATAATTTCCCTATAAAAGATGGTGTAGATTCTAGAATTCTTGCAAATGTAAAGAATAAGTATCATGAATATGGAGTATTACTTCATGAAACAGGTCATGGAATACATTCATCCTTAATGAATCCTGATGAATTATTATTAAATCAAGGAGTAAGCGGTATTATAGCAGAAGGAATTGCAAACTTATTTGGAAGTTTTTTATATAATGAAATGTTTTATAAAGATTTCTTTGATGAGACAGTTGAAGCTCAGTTTAAAGAATTAAGGGAATTTCAAAAGATAAACGGGCTAAGAGCCATAGGAGATATATTCTTTGATCAGGAATTGTATAGAAGGGATATTAATTCAATAGAAGATATATATGAACTGTATTTTAGCATTAATGAAGAATTATTTGGAGACCAAAGATTTGACCAAGAACCACCATTTGGGTATAGAATACACCACACAACCCACCCAATATATTTACACAATTATTTTATGGGCGATGTAACTTGTGAGATGTTGAGAAAAACATTCTATAAAAAATATGGGGTAAAATCCATATCAGAAAAACCAAAAGAGTTTGGGAAATTTATAATAGAAGAGGTTATTAACCCAACGGGACTATATAAATATGAAGACTTATTTAAAAATATAAGTGGAGAAGAATTTTCACTTAAGTGGATATTGGAATAAGATACTGAAAAAATGGGACTAAATTATAATTTAGTCTTATTTTTTCGATTAATATAACATTTAATAATTATGTATATAAATTTACAATTGTATTTACTCTTGAAATATAATTTGTTTTAATTCCAATTAGCTTGAATATTAGAAAAAGGGGTATTTATATATTAATTTAGAAATACTAAATATAGCGTAAATGAAAACTAACTACTTTATTCAAGTGAATGCGAGGTGTAATATGACTAAATTTAGAATGGTGGCTGATGATTTAACAGGAGCAAATGCTAATTGTTCATTGATGAAAAAAATTGGTTTAAATGCTGCAACCCTTTTTAACCTAGATGAAGAATTTCCAGAAGAATACAATGTAATTGCTTTTACGACTAATTCTAGAGCTATGGAAGCAGAAGAGTCTTATTTTAAAGTGAAAGGAGCATTAGAGAAGTTAAAATCAAAAGAAGTGGAGCTTTATTCAAAAAGAATTGATTCAACTTTAAGGGGCAATCTTGGAGTAGAGTTAAATGCATTTTTTGACGTTCTTGGAGAAGAATATATGGGGATAGCAGTTCCAGCCTACCCTGGGTCTAATAGAATAGTTGCTAATGGAACTATGTTTGTAAATGGTGACCTATTGTTAACTAGTGATGCAGGAAGGGATGCAAAAACTCCAGTATTTACTTCAAATGTAATAGATATTTTTAGAAAAGACTTAAAATACGAAGCTGATATTGTGTATATTGAAGAGATTGAAAAGGGCGTAGATTATTTATCAGACCTTATTAAATTAAAGAAAAGTCAAGGTGTAAGGCTTTTGGTTTTTGATGGACTTATTGATAGACATATAGAAGTTATTGCAACAGCTGCATTGTCTTCTGGTTTAAAATTTTTCGCATCAGACCCAGGACCATTTACATTAGAAGTGGCAAATCAAATGTTAGAGAGAGATGAAGTCTTAACTAAAGTTTTAATGGTTGTGGGAAGTGTTACAGATATATCAATTAAACAAATTAGGGAGCTTTTAAACTCCTATGATTTTGCCGTAGTCAAAGTAGATGCCGGCCTATTATCACAGAAAGGTAAAAGAGATAAGGAAATAGATAGGGCCAGTAAAGAATCACTAGAAAAATTGCATAATAAAGATTATCTATTGATTACAACAACTCCTTATGAAGAAGGAGAAAAACGTATTGATTTAATGAAGATTGCCCAAGATGAAAATATTCATATGGATGACGTATCTATAAGAATTGCAGATGGACTAGCAGAAGTTGCAAGAAATACAATAATAAGTGACTTTTCTTTTGCAGGCTCTTTTATTAGTGGAGGTGACATAACAGTAGCATTTTCTAATTTTATGCAATCTCAAGGTATAGAAATTAGAGAAGAAGTAATCCCCCTAAGTGCATATGGTAGGATGATAGGTGGGCTAATGCCAGAGCATAGAATAATAAGTAAGGGTGGAATGGTAGGAGATAGCAATGCCATGAAGATTTGTTTTGAAAAACTAAAGAAAGAATAGGAGAGATAAAATGATGAAAAATCCGATTATTGCAGTACCATTAGGAGATCCAGCAGGTATAGGACCAGAAATAGCTATGCATACCTGGGCAGATAAAAGTGTTTGGGAAGTGGCTAGACCATTCTTAATTGGGGATAAATATGTTGTGGAAAGAGCCTTAGAAGTTACAGACCTTAATCTTGAAATAAATGTAGTTGAAAATGTTGAGGACGCAAAATTTCAACAAGGAACAATAGATATGATAGATTTGGGAATTATTACAAAGCCTTATGAGTGGGGAAAAGTAAATGGAGAATGTGGAGTAGCATCTTATGAATATATTAGAGTTTCAGGCGAATTAGCAATGGCAAAGAAAGTTGATGCGGTTGCAACAACTCCAATAAATAAGGAATCACTAAGAGAAGGCGGAGTTCCATATATTGGACATACTGAAATGTATGAAGATATTTCAGGTGTTAAAGACCCACTTACCATGTTTGAAGTAGAAAAATTAAGAGTATTTTTCTTATCAAGACATGTATCTTTAAGAAATGCAATTGACCTTGTTAAATATGATAGAGTGTTAGATTATATTGAAAGATCTATGGAAGCATTGGAAAAGCTTGGAGTCAAAGGAACAATGGCAGTTGCAGGGTTAAATCCTCATTCTGGAGAGAATGGATTGTTTGGTATGGAAGAAGTAGAGGAAATAGTACCAGCTATAAAAGAAGCTCAAAGAAGAGGATATGATGTAATAGGTCCTATTGGAGCAGATTCAGTATTTTCAATAGGTCTTCAAGGGAGATATGGATGTGTATTAAGTTTATATCATGACCAGGGACATATTGCTACAAAGACTTACGACTTTGAAAGAACTATCTCATTAACTAATTCTATGCCGTTTTTAAGAACAAGTGTAGACCATGGAACAGCATATACACGTGCTGGGAAAAATACAGCTTCATCCGTAAGTATGATAGAGGCTGTAAAATTAGCTGCAAAATATGCGCCTAATTTTAACAAATAAATATACAAGGAGGCCTTTATGGAAGGGATGGCTGTATCAGGTAATCAGATGATAATAGGCATGATTGTGGGAATTATACTTTTAGTATATCTAATATTAAAAACAAAATTCCACACATTTCTAGCACTAATAATCGCAGCAGTAGTAATAGGCTTAGTCGGAGGAATGAATCCCAACGATGTTATTAGTTCAATAACTTCTGGATTCGGTTCAACTTTAGGAAGTATAGGTATAATTATCGGCTTTGGAGTAATGATGGGTCAATTATTTGAAACAAGTGGGGCAGCAAAGAGGATGGCTTTTACCTTTTTAAGATTATTTGGTAAAGACAAAGAAGAAGCAGCTTTAGCAGTAACTGGTTTCTTAGTATCTATCCCGATATTTTGTGACTCAGGTTTTATTATCCTTGCACCGCTTGCAAGAGCACTTTCAAAACAAACTAAGAAATCAATAGTAACACTGGGAATTGCATTAGCATCAGGATTAGTAGTAACTCATACTATGGTTCCACCAACACCGGGACCTGTAGGAGTGGCAGGAATCTATGGAGCAAATGTTGGCTCTGTTATTCTTTGGGGAATAGTAATTGCAATCCCAATGGTTTTATCCATAATGCCTTATGCAAAAAAAATGGGCAAGCAAATATATCAACTTCCGGCAGAAGATGGAGATGGATGGATAAGACCTGATAGTTTTCATACACCAGAAAATTTAGACTCAAGTTTTAATGAATCAGATTTACCATCAACATTTATATCTTTTGCGCCAATAGTTGCTCCTATAATATTAATATTACTAAATACAGTAGGTGCAGTTTTAAAGTTTAGTGGATTATTTGGAACAATTATTCGGTTCTTAGGAAATCCTCTTATAGCTGTTGCAATTGGACTTATAATTGCAATAGTTACTTTGACGAAAAGCAATTCTAGACAAGAAACATTACAAGCAATGGAAAAGGGAATAGCGTCTGCAGGTATAGTAATCCTTGTTACCGGCGGAGGCGGAGCCCTTGGAGCAGTACTAAGAAATAGTGGCGTAGGAGAATATATAGCAAGTTTTATCGCAGATTCAAATATGCCAGTACTATTTTTGCCGTTTCTAATATCCACAATGATGAGATTTATACAAGGTTCAGGAACAGTTGCGATGCTTACTTCAGCATCAATTACAGCGCCTATAATGTCAACCTTAGGAGTAGATCCAGTATTTGCAACCTTATCAGCTTGTATAGGATCATTATTCTTTAGTTATTTCTCAGACTCATTCTTCTGGGTAGTAAATAGAACAATAGGAATAACAGACGCTAAAGAACAAATGAAAGTTTGGTCTATTCCAACAACTATAGCTTGGGCAGTTGGATTTGTATCATTGACCATAATCAACGCTATTTTTGGATAAAGATAATAAACATCTTATAAGATTAGTTTAAAATAAAGAATGGGTTCTGTATTTTACAGACCCATTCTTTTCATTCGTTATTCTTGTAGTTCAGCCCAAATATCGAATAAATCACTTAATTCTTTTTCAATTTTAGTTTTTTCTTGGAAAAGTTCTACCAACTTTTCTGCATTATTACTATGTTCAATCATTGCAGTTTCAATTGTAGCCAAATTTTCTTCCAATACTTCTATTTCTTCTTCAGTTTTATTTAATTTGAAAATGTTAATAGACTTCTTTGCAGGTCTACTAGGTGAAGGTTTAGAAATTACCTTCTTGACTTCTGGAGTTTGGATTACTTCCTTTTTTCTAACTTCCACATAATCCAGATATGGCATTGGATAAAGCTTAACTTTAGACTCCTCAAATATTAACATCTTGTTGGCAATTTTCTCTACAAAATATCTATCGTGAGATACAAATAATATGCTTCCATCATAATCATTTAATGTGTCCTCTAAAACTTCTCTAGAGTCAATATCTAAGTGATTTGTAGGCTCATCTAGAATCATTAAATTAACCCTGTCTAAAATTAAGGATGCCAGTCTAAGGCGAGATTTTTCTCCACCAGATAAGCTCTTAATCTTCTTAAACACATCATCTCTCACAAATAACATCTTGGCCAACTCTGATCTTGCTTCAGATTGACTTATTCTGTGATGTGCAGAGAAGTAATCTAATATAGATAAATCTTCATCTTCAAAGACTACAATTTGAGGAAGATACCCGACTTTAACATTAGAACCCAATGAGAATTTGCCCCTATCTGGAAGAATCTCTTCCAATAAAACTTTAAGTAAAGTAGTTTTTCCACTACCATTGTCGCCCATAATACATAGTCTATCTTTGTAAAACAATGTAAATGATAAATTCTGAAATAGCCTTTTATTAGGATAGTTTTTACTTAAAGATTCAGCCTTTAAAACTATCTTACCTGTCCTTTGAATAGACATATTTTTTAGCCTAATCTTAGAACTTTCATCTTTAGGCCTATCTATAACTTCAACTTTATCAAGTCGCTTTTCAATCTCTTTAGCTCGTCTATACATTTTGTCACTATCTCTCATAGCTCCCCAAATTCTATATCTTTCTATTTGACGTTCCATTTGCTCTATTTTTCTTTGGTTATTCATATATATTTTATATTCTTGTTCAAAACGTATTTCTCGCTCGATTAAATAAGCACTATAATTACCATTATAAAGATTTGCACGAGTTGCTTCTAATTCAATTATCCTATTGACCACTTTATCTAAGAAAATCCTATCATGAGATATTATTAACACTGAACCTTTATATTCAGATAAAAAGCTTTCTAACCATTCAATAGACCTAATATCCAAATGATTAGTAGGCTCATCTAATAACAATATATCTGGTTCGATTAATAATAATCTTGCTAATAATACTCTAGTCTTTTCTCCACCACTTAGCATGCTGAAGGGCTTGTTTCGAAAGCTATCAGGTATCATTAAGCCTTGACATATTTTATTAATTTTTGTATCTACATCATAACCACCAGCAAGTTCATATTCATGCATTAATAAGGCATAATTCTCCATTTCTCTATCCAAATCTGTTCCCTTTAATGAAATTAATCTTTTTTCTATTAATTTTAAGTTAGATTTTAATCGCCATATATCTTCAAAGGATTCCTCTAATAAATCAATAACCAGTACATTTGGGTCCCCATAATAGATCTGATCCAAATATCCTACTTTAGCACCTTTTCGAAAGCTAATTGTACCCCCTTGGTATTCCTCATCCCCAAGTAATACTTTCATAAGGGTAGTTTTCCCACATCCATTTTGACCAATCAAACCAACCCGTTCACCAGTTTGTAATTCAAAAGATATATTTTCAAATATTTTAGTGGCACCATAATATTTAACTAAATTATTTACATTGCATTCTATCATCAACTTCGCCTCACTTAGGTAAATTATATGTAGAAAATACAATTCAGTCAAGAAACAAATAGTTTTATCTTTGTTTTTAAGCAAATGTGTTGAATACCCTGATATAGATATGTTAATATTAAGTAATTTATATTATCAGAATGGGGTGGAAGTATATGTGGAGTGATTTAGATAAACCTTGGCAAGCAGCAGTAGAATTAGCCTGGGATGCTTACAAAAGTGGGACGATTCCAATTGGTTGTGTAATTACCTCAGCAGATGGCAATATTGTGTCCAAGGGAAGGAATCAGATTTTCGACAATGCAGGAGAAAGTCCATTAGCAGGAACAAATATGGCTCATGCAGAAATGAGTGCTATGCTAGGACTAAACGAAATAGACCATCCCAACATTAGGGAATACATATTATACACAACTATGGAGCCATGTCCTATGTGTTTTGGGACTATGGTAATGATGAATATTAGAAAGATATACTACGGAGCTAGAGATGGACTAGCAGGAGCTACTTCATTAAATGAAAAACTAGACTATATTTCTAGAAAAAAGATTACTATACAAAAGGGTGCAAAAGAACTTGAACCATTTCAATTAATCCTACAATCTGCCTATGAATATGAACGTGAACATCCAAGAGTTGATTATATATTAAATACTTGGAGGCATATTAACAATTTGGCTATTGATTGTGGACAAGAACTATATAATACAGGATATTTTCCACAGGCAGCTAAGGATGCAAAAACAGTAAATGAAGTATATGATTATATAGTGAGCTATTACAATCATAAATCCAACAGAGAGGAGAACATGACATGAAAAACAATAAAAAACTGGAATTTGGTGTAAAGGCATTAATAATTCGTGATGGAAAGTTTTTAGTTATGCATAATAATGGTGTAAAAGATGACCTATGGGAACTTCCAGGAGGCCGGATGGAGTTTGGAGAAACAGCAGAGGAAGCTTTAGAAAGAGAATTAATGGAAGAGACTGGACTAAAGGTAAAACCCCTAAGATTATTAGATACTTGGGATTTAATTCGGGGTAATCATCATATAACTGGTATTATATACTTGTGTAGTCTAGAAGAAGGAGAAGTAACGTTATCCGATGAACATGATGCATATAAATGGATTGATGCAAATAAGCAATCAATAGATAGGGTATATGATATTTTTAAAACAAGAATGGAAAATTGGGATTGGGACGAGATATGTAAGAAATAACACAGAAAGGGGGAACAATAGCCTATGGGGACCCTAGATATATTAAAAGATATAAAAGGATTTAATGAATGGACTACTATTGAACATATCAATAAAGGATGGTCTGAGGATATTAAGTTTTTTGTAGTGGATATTAATGGCAATAAATATATTCTTAGATTATCTAATATTAATTTATATGATAGAAAGAAGTTGGAGTATGAAAACTTAAAAGAGTTGGCAGGTTTTAGTCTAAATATGTCAATACCTGTGGACTTTGGAATTTGTAATAATGGAACTATGGTGTACATGCTATTAAAATGGATTGATGGGGAAGATGCTATAGAGAATATACCATCACTACCTAAAATAGAGCAATATAATTTAGGAATTGAAGCTGGTAAAATGCTTAAAACTATACATAGTATCAAACCTAAATCCACAGTAGAATTATGGGAAGATAGATTTAAGAGAAAGATAGAAAATGGTATTGGTGCGTATAGGGAATGTGGTATTTCAATTGATTATGAAAAGGATATTATTAATGCTATAAGAGAGAACGAAATTTACTTAAGAGATAGGCCAAGCACTCTTCAACATGGTGATTACCACCTAGGTAATATGATTATAACTCCAGATAATAATTTAGGAATAATAGATTTTAATAGATGTAGTTTTGGGGATCCATGGGAAGAGTATGATAGATTTATATTTAGTTGGGATAATAGTATTGATTTTGCTAATGGACAAATTCACGGATATTTCGACAATAATGTGCCTGATGAATTTTTTAGACTAATGTGTTTATATAATGCTAGAAATTCCTTAGCTAGTATTCCTTGGTCAATTCCATTTGGAGAAAGAGAGTTAAGTGTGGCATTATCGAATATAGAAAAATCTTATGATTCTTATAATGGCTATAAAACCCATATTCCAAACTGGTATGTGGAAGCAAATATAACGCTAGGGACAGTCCCCAGTGTTTAAATAAGGGAGGTAATAATGTGGAGAAGTGGGAATTTAAAAGTGTTAAATTTGAAACTAAAGGATTTTTAGGTGGGAAGTTAGAATTAAATGATTTTGATAATAGGCTTAACGAATTAGGGCAACAGGGTTGGGAACTAGTATCAACCTTCACAACCAATCAAGGACAAGGTTATACCAGGGATGTAATTGGGACTTTTAAAAGAAAGATTAGTTTATAAAGGGGAAGTGAGTATGATAGATCAACCAAATTTACATAGTGAAAGATTAATTCTAAGGCCATTTGCATTATCAGATGCAAAAATGGTACAACATTTAGCTGGAAATATTAAAATTGCAGAAACCACTTTAAATATACCACACCCCTATGAAGATGGAATGGCTGAAGCATGGATTGGAACTCATAGAGAAGGATTGAAGCAGGAAAAAGAAGTTACTTATGCTATTGTAAAAAAAGATGCAAATGAACTTATTGGTGCAATAAGTCTTATGATGATAAATCAAACCCATAAAAAAGCCGAGTTAGGCTATTGGATTGGAGTACCCTATTGGAGCAATGGATATTGTACAGAAGCCTCTCGTGCCCTTATTAATTATGGATTCAATGGATTAAATTTGAATAAGATTTATGCTAAAGCCTTAGTAACAAATACTGCTTCATGGACAGTAATGGAGAAAGTAGGAATGTCTCATGAAGGGACTTTAAGACAAGAGATTATAAAAGATGGTCTAGCATATGATTTTAAGACTTATGCAATATTAAAAGAAGAGTATTTATAAAAGCAAATGATCAAAAGGGTCTGACCCTTTTGATCATTTTAATTATTGGAGGTATAATATATTTAAAACTTATTATCTTGTTTGATTATATTTCAAGGAGTTAATTTATTTCTTGTCTTTATTTTCTTCAGTTATTAATGTGTTAATTTCTTTTAGAAATTCTTCCCTTGTGATTTCACCTTTTTTATACCTGATTCTTAGTTCTTTTACTTTTATCTTTATATCATCAGGAAGGTCACATTCCTTGTGGTTCCTTTTGTTGATTTGCTGGTTATCATATATCTCTGGAAGCAATTGTCTAACTTCATAGCGAAATTGCTCTTTTGTTAGTTGTCCATTTTTAACCTTAAGTTTAAGTTCTTTAATTTGGGCTACTATAGCTTCTGAAATTTCCCTTCTATCCCAGGAGTTTTCGCCAACAAATTTATTAGACCTACTTTCTCTATCAAAGGAACTTGCTAGTCCATTTGATATTAGACTTGTTGAAAAAAGCATAGATAGTGAAAGTGCAGTTATGATTATCTTATTTTTAAGGTTAATGGTAACCACTCCTTTCAATTTAACAAAATTTTATTATAATTATACCTCCATTTCTTAGTATGTTTCAAAGAGCAAGAATAACTTATGGAATATTTTGTAATAAGGTTTTATTTGAAATTTGAAGTAATTTCAGAATAGGGTATAATTATATATAAGAGTGTAACTAACAAGTGTATTCTATGAAAGGAGCTAGATATGACTATAGAAAAGTTAAAATCCATAATTAATGAAAGTAATAATATAGTTTTTTTTGGAGGTGCAGGCGTATCTACAGAAAGTAATATCCCTGACTTTAGGTCAAGTACAGGACTTTATTCTACCAGTAATGGGGGAAAATATTCTCCGGAATACATGTTAAGTCATAGTTTCTTTAAGAACCATGTAGATGATTTTTATGAATTTTATAAAACAAAAATGATTTACAAAGATGCTAAGCCCAATGCAGCACATATAGCTCTTGCTGAATTAGAGAAGAGAGGTAAGCTAAAGGCCGTAATTACACAAAATATAGATGGACTTCATCAAATGGCTGGTTCTAAAAATGTATTAGAATTACATGGATCTGTCCTTAGAAATTATTGTACAAAATGTCATAAGTATTTTGATTTAGATTATGTCCTTGAATCTGATTCAACTCCATTTTGTGATGTATGTAATAATATTGTAAAACCTGATGTAGTTTTATATGAAGAGGGATTAGATGATGATGTGGTAAGTAGTGCATTAAGTTATATACAAAATGCAGATGTATTGATTATAGGTGGTACATCCCTAAGTGTATATCCTGCTGCAAGCCTAGTGGAATACTATAGGGGAAACAAATTAGTCCTAATCAATAAATCAGCAACCCATTTTGATAGCAGAGCCTTACTTCAATTTAATTCCAGTATAGGAGGAGTTTTAAATAGTATTTTATAATATTTAATTAAAGCAGTCTAAAATCTCATATAAATATGCTATAATAGTTCCTATATTAATATTTTTAATATAGGAGGCTATTTATATGTTTATGTTTAATTTTGTGGGAATATTTATTCCAATAATGTTTGTCTTAGTTTTTGGAATAATTATTGTGACCATTATTAAAGGCATAAGTGAATGGAGTTCTAATAACAAGGAGCCTGTATTATCTGTTATTTGTAAAGTGGTTGCTAAAAGAACTAATGTGACCAGGCACACTAATAATCACAATAATCATATGCACTCCCATAATAGCACTAGCTACTATGCTACTTTTGAAGTAGAAAGTGGAGATAGGTTAGAGTTTACTGTATCGGGGAAAGAATATGGAATGTTGGTTGAAGGCGATATAGGGAAATTAGTCTTTCAAGGTACTAGATACCATAGTTTTGATAGAACTTAGGGTAAATACATATTTTTATGAATCTTCCTCGGAAGATTCATTGCATTTTATAATATTAAAAGAAAGAAGTGATATAAGATTAAATTATACATTGTTAGGCATGGAGAAACAGAATGGAATACTATGGGTAAATTACAAGGGTGGAAGAATTCTAAACTCACCAATAAGGGGATTGAAAATGCTATTAAATTAGGCCAAAGGCTTAAAGAAATAGAATTCACAGCAATTTACTCAAGTCCTTTAGAAAGAGCACTGGAAACTGCTAATTATATTAAGGGAAATAAGGAAATAAAGATTCAACCTTTAGAAGGATTAAAGGAAATGGGTTTTGGCTTATGGGAAGGATTAGAAAATAGGGAGTTAAAAGAATTATATAGTGAAGAATATTTTAATTATTGGAACAGACCAGAACTATATAAACCAAATGGTGGAGAAACATTTGAGGAGTTTTTTATAAGATTAAAAAGTTCATTAGATTATATTTTAGAAAATTCTAAAGAGGGTAATATATTAATAGTCTCCCATGGGGTAGCCATAAAGGCTATGTTTTCAATAATAAATAAAATACCACTAAAAGATTTTTGGTTAGATACATACGTAGAAGGCACCTCACTAAGCATTCTAGAATTGGTGGATGACAAGTTTGAATTTACATTAAAAGGTGACACATCCCATTTTTAATAATGTGATGTGATTAGAAAGGGGAAAATCATCATGTTATTTAAGACTAATTATAATAAGAAAAGTAATTTTTTCAAGGAAGTTTCGGAATGGTTTTTTACAATTATTATTACTATAATAGTGGCATTATTTATTACTTCTAATATTGTTAGTACTACTCAAATCAAGGAACAATCTATGGAACCTTCATTTAAGGAAGATGATAAACTAATTATTTATAAATTAGGATATAATTTTAAGGGGCCAGCTAGAGGGGATGTAATTATATTAAATAAGAATCCTACAGAAAAAGGAATTTTTATAAATATGATTAATGAAGGTAAAGATTTAGTGGAAAATATTAAATATAGATTTACGGGTGTTATTGAAAAGAAGAATTTAATTAAAAGGGTTGTAGCTATTCCTGGAGACAAAGTAGACATTAAAGATGGACTTGTATACGTAAATGGTGAAATTGAAAATGGCTACCAATTTCAAGGAAAGACCTACGCCAATTCAGATCTTAGTTTCCCCCTTCAAGTAGCTGACCATAGTGTGTTTGTATTAGGTGACAATAGAGAAAATAGCCTAGACAGTAGAGGTTTAGGATTTATAGATTATTCACAAATAAAGGGCAAAGCTATATTAAGATTTTGGCCTATTAATAGACTAGGAAAGGTAGATTAAGGTTATATTAATATAAGTATTGTCTATGAAGCTATTTTCTAAGGAGAATTATATGAGATTAAAAAGAGAGTTTTATACTAGAAATACTATTTTGGTAGCTAGGGAATTGCTAGGTAAAGTTATAGTATATAAATCCAAAGAAGGCATATATAAAGGTAAAATTGTAGAAGTAGAAGCCTATATAAGTGCTAATGATGATGCTGCTCACTTTTCTAAAGGCTTAACTGATAGGACAAGGGTTGTAAATGAAGAAGGTGGGCACATATATATGTACACCATATATGGGATGTATGAATGTTTTAATGTTATTGCAGAGAAAGAAGGGGTCCATGGTGGGGTTCTTATTAGGGCAATAGAGCCTTTGGAAGGCATAGAGAAGATGTATGAAAATAGGTTTAAAAAACCTTTTGATAATCCACCTAAAAGAGAGTTAATAAATATTTCCAATGGGCCAGCAAAGTTTGTAATGGCCTATGGAATCAATAAAGCAGACTTTTACGGAAGGGATTTAACCATAGATCCAGATATATGGCTAGAGGATAGTCCCAAAATACCCCATGAACAAATAGTCAGATCACCACGAATTAACGTAGATTATGCAAAGGCCAAGGATTATTTACTTAGATTTAATATTAAAGACAATCCATATGTTTCAAAACGAAGCAAAAGTAAGAAAAAGTAAAGTAGTGGATATCCACTGCTTTTTTGTTTATAATGAAGAGGTAAGATCTACTAAAATATGGAGTGTGAGTCTATGAAGGTTAATTGGAATTCAAAGTATACAACAATTGCAGTCTACGGTTTTATTGTAATAGCACTTTCTATTATTTTCTATTCAATATTATCTGAGGTAAGTTTATTTAAAATACAGATGAACAAATATACACGCGCTCTTCAGCCTATTACAATAGGTTTTGCTATGGCCTATTTATTTAACTTTATATTGGAGTTTATTGAAAAATATCCTTTAAACTTTAAGTTGCTTAATAATACAAAAGGAAAATTTAAGAGAATTATAGGACTTTTTGCTACTTATGCAATAGTATTTTTACTACTATATCTATTTTTAAACTTTATATTCCCACAATTAGTTTCATCAGTAACAGGATTAGTTAGTAATATAGACACCTATGTCACAAATATAAGTAAATTCATAGAAGATATTAGTGATAAATATTATATTAATGATGAATATTACGATTTTTTTATTGAAAAGTGGAATGAGTTTATTAACAATATTGTCCGATTTGCTACGGATTTAATTCCAATTTTAGGGAATATCGTAAAAGGTGTGTTTTCAAGTATTTGGAATATAGTTTTAGGTCTTATAATATCTACTTATTTACTAATAGACAAAGAAAGATTTATAGCCCTAAGCAAAAAAATAACTACATCCTTATTTAGCGAAAAAACTGCAAACAGAATTATAGTCTTAAGTAAAAGGGCGGATAGTATTTTTGGTAGATTTTTAAGTGGCAAAATACTAGACTCTTTTATTGTTGGAATATTGACCTTTGTAATACTTAAGATAACAAAGATGCCTTACACTACATTAATTAGCTTTATAATTGGAGTGACAAATATAATTCCATTCTTTGGGCCATTTATAGGTGCCATTCCCAGCTTCTTTATAATATTGTTTGTAAGCCCAGTAAAAGCCTTATGGTTTTTGCTTATAGTAGTGATTATTCAACAGATTGATGGAAATATTATTGGACCTAAAATTTTAGGAGATTCACTAGGTATTTCAGCTTTCTGGATACTATTTTCTTTGTTAGTGGCAGGTAAAATATTTGGATTTATCGGACTTATTATAGGTGTGCCAATGTTTGTATTCATTTATTCTGTTATCAAAGATGTGGTAGAAGAAAGATTAAGGGTAAAAGGATTGCCAGTTGAAACTGATAAATATTTATAATAAATAGATCGAGGTGTAATATGAACTATTTTATTTATGGTGAAAAAGAAATTGAATATCTAAAAAAGAAAGATAAAAAATTAGCTGAGGCTATTGATAAGATAGGAATGATTAAACGTGAGATAATCCTAGACCCTTTTGAAGCTATAATTACTAGTGTGGTAGGGCAGCAAATATCTAATAAAGCTGCAGTCACAGTAAATTCTAGATTGTTAGAACTTGTAGGGAAAATTGCCCCAGATAATATAGGACAGGCCACTCTAGAAGATATTCAGAAGTGCGGAATGTCTAATAGAAAAGCACTTTATATTAAAGGGATTGCAGAGGCTGCCCTAGATAAGTCAATTGATTTCAAAAACCTTCACAAATTATCAGATGAAGAAATCATAAAAGAACTTACATCCCTTTATGGAGTAGGGGTATGGACTGCGGAAATGTTATTAATCTTTTCCTTAGGAAGAATGGATGTACTAAGTTTTAAAGACTTAGCAATTGTAAGAGGAATGATGAGATTATATGGTTTAGACAAAATAACGAAAAAAGAGTTTGAAAAGTATAGAAAAAGATACTCTCCTTATGGGTCCGTTGCATCACTATATTTATGGGAATTATCAATATAATATAACTGTAATATCTTTCCAGTTAAAATATAGGACAAGCTCTAGTATAATAAGCAATATGAAAAGACACCAAGGGGGAAATTCTATATGAATTGGAAAAGACTTGTAATGATTGTAACACCTGTATTATTAGCTTTACTATTATTTATTTCTTTTACACTTGTAAATCCTAAAGAAGCTAAAGAGGTAAATAATTGGGAAATCCCATTAGATAATGTAAGTTTAGATATAATCAGTATGGCTGAGGAAGATAATGATGAAATTGTAAAAGTGGAAACTGTATCTGAAGATGAAACTCTAGTTCAAGATGAGGAAGTTATTCTCAATGAAGAAATTGACACTGCTACAACACCAGAGGAAGTTAATATTTCTAAGGATAAAGAAAAGGTAGTAGCAGTTAGTAGAGGAAATGATTCACTGGAAAGTAGGCAGGATACCTCAAAAAATCTATCAGGCTATCTTAATAATTATGTCTTAGATATTATAAATACCTATAAAATAGGCATTGACTACCCTTATCTCCTAAACAATGATTATGAAAATTATAATGGAGTAACTGAAGACATAATATACAATGGACAATTGCTTCTTAAATCCCATCCAAGTGGAATCAAATATAGCCACTGTACAGGTATAACTTTCGAAGTATTCTTCAAAGCCATGCAGCAAAGAAATAAAGAATTAGGCCTATCAACAGAAGATTTTAATGGAATGACTAAAGATGAATTGCATGATTTTATGCTTTTGTGGTATGTAGCAAAGGGTCCTAAATCTGAAAGTAATTTAACTGTAGCCATTGAAAAGTATGGCTTGGGACAAAAGATTACTAACTATGAGGATGTACGAGCTGGTGACTTTATAGACCTAAGTCGTGAAAATAATACAGGTCATGCGGTTATATTTATAAATTGGATTAGATCCAATGATAAAATAATAGGAATAAAACATTGGTCCAGTCAAGGGTCAACCAATGGAATATCTTATAAAGAAGAGTATTTTAATATAAAAAATCATAAGGGTGTTAAATATGGTAATGTAATATATGATGACCTGCATATAGCAAGAATTTACCCTACAAATGAATATAAAAGGTTTAAATAATTTTAGACAGGGCTCTCATGACCCTGTTTTTTTCTTGCGAAAGAGGGTGTTTTCCTAATCGTTATAAAAAATACTATGATATTTATTGTCTTCATGTTATAATCTATATTATATTACAATATTTAGATAATTAAAATTAATCTAATTTTTAATCGCAACAAATAAATATGCTAGTTGAGGGGGAAAAAGTTTAATGAAAACATATCAAACGGACAAAATCAGGAATGTAGCATTGATAGGACACGGTGGTAGTGGAAAAACAACTTTAACTGAAGCATTACTCTTTGCAACAGGCGTAACAAACAGACAGGGTAGAGTAGATGACGGGAATACGGTTTCAGACTTTGATAAAGAAGAAATCAACCGAAAGGTTTCTATAGGAACAACTGTAATACCTGTAGAATGGGATGATATGAAAATTAATATCATTGATACTCCAGGTTACTTTGATTTCGTAGGAGAAACATATGGTGCCCTAAGAGCAAGTGAAGGAGCAATATTAGTAGTAGATGCATCTTCAGGTATCGAGGTGGGAACTGAAAAAGCATGGAAGTTATTAGAAAAGCATAAGAGACCTAGATTTATATTTTTAAATAAAATGGATAAAGAAAATATTAACTTTGAAAAATTAATGGAAGAACTTAAAGAAGCTTTTGGAGATAAGGTATTTCCCTTTGCATTGCCAATAGGGGAAGCTGAGAAATTCAAAGGTTTTGTAAACGTAAGAGATGAAGTTGCATATAGATATGATGGAAAAGTAAAATCAGAAATACCTTTATATGAAGATGAGAAAATTTCAATTATAGATATAAGAGAAAGTATGATGGAAAAGGTAGCAGAAACTGATGATGTTCTATTGGAAAAATATTTTTCTGGAGAAGCATTTACAACTGAAGAAATTGCAACTGGCTTAAGAACAGCTGTTGCAAATGGAGAAATAGTTCCTGTATTTTTAGGTTCTGCAGAAAAAACAATAGGTATGGATTATTTATTAAGTGTTATAGCTAGATATATTCCATCACCAGCAG
>CAZAGS010000029.1:11609-17674 GCA_964484955.1 uncultured Tissierellaceae bacterium | reverse complement strand
GCAAATGAAAAATCTCCATACCTAAAACAACATGAAAGTAATCCAGTAAATTGGTACCCGTGGGGTGAGGAAGCATTAAATAGAGCTAAAGAGGAGAACAAGCCCCTATTTATAAGTATAGGTTATTCAACCTGCCATTGGTGTCATGTAATGAATAGAGAGTCCTTCAGTGACAAGGATGTTGCAAAAGTATTCAATGAGAACTTTATTTCAATAAAGGTGGATCGAGAGGAAAGACCAGATATTGACAAGGTTTATATGAGTTTTTGTGAAGCAATGACAGGTCAAGGTGGTTGGCCACTAAATGTATTTGCCACGCCTTTAGGAAAACCATTCTATGTTGGTAGCTATTTTCCAAAGAGAAATAAAGATAAAATGACAGGCATGATTGAAATGGCAAACAAGTTATCTCAACTATGGAAAATTGATGAGGAAAAAGTTTTAGACGAAAGTGATCATATTTTAAAAGAGGTAAAAAAGATTTATGAAAGATATGTAGCAGGGGACATAGATGAAGATATATATCTTGAAAGTAATACAATACTTAATAGAATATTTGATCCACTAAATGGTGGTTTTGCTACTAAGCCTAAATTCCCAATGCCACAATACTTACTGTTTTTACTAGGCTATGGAGAAAAGTTTGGGGATGATAATTCAATAGAGCTAGCTGAAATAACCTTAGAGAAGATGTATAAGGGTGGTATATTTGATCATATTGGCTATGGGTTCTTCAGATACTCTGTAGATGAAAAATGGTTAATACCTCATTTCGAGAAGATGTTATATGATAATGCATTACTATCATTGGTTTATACAAAGGCTTATGAGTTAACAGGTAAGGACTTATATAAGGATATAGCAGATAAAGTCTATGAGTTTATTATTAGGGATATGATGTCAGATACAGGAGGCTTCTATACAGCTATAGATGCGGATTCTGAGGAAGTAGAAGGCAAGTACTATGTATTTTCTTATGATGAGATAAACAATCTCCTAGGGGAAGAATGGGGGGCTATGTATACTAGGAATTATGATATAAGTCCTGAAGGAAATTTTGAAGGGCTAAATATACCAAATCTAATTAAAACTGATTTGAATAGTCTGGATTCAAGTATGGATAGTATGTGTCAAATGTTATTCACTTATAGGGAAAAGAGAATTCCGCCTCACATAGATAAAAAGATTATGACATCAATGAATGGACTTATGATTGCTAGTTTGTCCCATGCAGGAATGGTATTTAATAATAAATTTTATATTAAAAAGGCTAAGGAAGCAGCAGAATTCATATTGAAAAAATCTGTTGATAATGAAGATAACTTATTATCAACCTACATCAATGGAGAGTCTTATAATCAAGGATTTTTAGAGGATTATAGTTTCTTTGTATTTGGCTTGTTAAATCTTTACAAAGCTACTAAAGATGAAAAGTATTTAGATAGGTCAAAGCACTTTACTGATAAGATGCTAGAATTATTTGGTGAGAAAAATCATAAAGGATTATTTTTCTACAGCCATAAAAATCCAGAGTTGGTTTTAAATCCAAAGGAAATATATGATGGAGTAATTCCTTCAGGCAACTCAATGGCTTTAATAAATTTACTTGCTCTATACAATATAACTGGTGAATTTGAATATGCAGTAGCTGCCAAAGAGATATTCTTTAGTTTTGGTGGAGAGCTAAATAAAAACCCACTATCACATTTATATGCTATTATGGCCTACAAGAAATTAATTTAATAAAAAACCCGCTAAAGAATAATCTTTAGCGGGTTAAATTTATTAAAAGAACTTTTCTATTGCATTCATGAAAATTGTTATTACACCTGTGTTAAAGAAGTCTATAAATAAGCTTCCTATTAGAGGTAATATAAAGAATGCAACTGGTGAAGGACCAAATCTTCCTGTTATTGAAGTCATATTTGCAATACCGTTTGGTGTTGCACCTAGACCAAAACCACAATGTCCACCAGCAAGAACAGCTGCGTCGTAATCCCTACCCATAACATTAAATGTTACAAAGTAAGCAAATAATGCCATCAATACTGTTTGAGCAACTAACATTACTATAAATGGTACAGCTAGATCTGCTAGATCCCATAATCTCAAGGCCATTAATGCCATTGATAAGAATAATGAAAGAGCTATAGAACCTATTACATCTATTTCAAACATTGGTGTTTCAAAAATATCAGTCATATCTGAAATGTTTCTAATAATTGCTGCTGCTAACATTGCTCCAATGTATGGAGGGAATGTCCAACCAGTTTTTTCAACTATAAATGCGGAAATAATTGTACCTAGTCCCATAGCTATTAAAATTTGGTATGAGCCAACTGCAAAGTTATTAGGAACTAATTTTCTGTCAGAATCATCTAACTCATCAACTTCAACTACTTTAGCAGAATTATTTCTTTTATCTAATAGATTGTTTTTTTCAATTAATCGTTTTCCAAGTGGTCCACCCATCATAGAACCAGCTATAAGACCAAATGTTGCTGCAGCTACTGCAATTGCTTCAGCACCTATTGCACCTGCATCTTCTATTATTGGACCCCATGAGCCTGCTGTACCGTGACCACCAGTCATAGGAACACTGCCTGTTGCTAATCCAATTAAAGGATTAAGATCAAATAAAGTTGCTAGTCCTACTCCTAAAATGTTTTGTAGTACTACTAGACCTACTGCACATCCAAGGAAGATAAATACTTTTATTCCACCCTTTTTAAGTAGTCTAAAGCTTGCACTAAAACCTACTGTTGTAAAGAATGCAGTCATAGCTACTACTCTTAGAGTATTATCCATTTCTATATCCATAGTTCCTGTTTGGTGTAGAATTAATGCTAAAATTGCAAATAAAGTACCACCAACAACTGGTGCTGGGATACAGAATCTTTCCAGGAAATCGATTTTCCTAACTAAGTAAGAGCCTATAAGCAATACAATAACGCCTAAAGCCATTGATTGGACCATGTCCATCTGTAAAACCATACGTCATGCCTCCTATTATTTTTTTGATGTTATGAATAGTATAATAGGAGAATTCAAGATATGACAATATACTACAAAAAATAACGAAAATAAATATTTACATTTTAATTTTAGAAACTATACCCTCTATAAATTTCTTAATATTTATTTTGCCCCGGTCATTTTTAGGGTCTTCTATATAAGACATTTCTTGTCTTATTTGCTTAAAGTCGAACAGAAGACTAGAGTATTCTATAAACTTTGGATTATAATAGTCATCTACACCCATTTGAGATAAGTTGGATAATGCTTTAATTATTAGCCTACGTATTCTTTGTTCTAAGGTTTTCATATTAATATTATTATCTTCTTTAGATTCATGTATTACTTCCATATATAAGTCTTGAAGTTTGTAGTCAGCATGATTGTCAACGGATTTATTTTCTATTACCTTTTCAATTAATTCAATTAAAACTTGGGCTCCAGAGTCCCCAATTATTCCTACGTCAGCTAAGATTTCCTCTATTTCACTTCTAATATTTCTTTTAACAGATCTATCACCAGTACTAGCTGATAGATTAAGTGCATTTTTAATTAATGCCATAGAATTTTCAAGCTCTATATTTTTAGCTACATTTTTAATTACATTAATAACTTCTATAAAATTAATTGGCTTTGAAATGAAGAATAAGACACCTTCATTATAGGCCTGAGAAACCATTTCTTGGTCTTCTACTTGTGAAATCATTATTACTTTGCCGGTAAAGCCTTTTTCCTTTACTTCTTTAACTATTTGAACTCCATCTTTGTAGGGTAACAAATAATCTATTAGTAGAATATCTGGATTATAAAACAATATTTCTTCAACAGCATGTAGGCCGCTGTCCAGTTCTGCCACAACTTTGCCCAGATTATTTGTAATTATTGTATTTAAAATTTTTACTATGCTTTTATCGTCATCGATAATAACAAATGTATTAGTCAAAATATCACCTTCTTAAAGAATTTAGTGGTATTACAATTTCAAATTTAGATCCTTTATTTATCCTAGATTCAATTTTAATTTCCCCTTGTAATTCGTCTAGTATGTTTTTAATGTGAGATAATCCTATTCCAGTAGAAGCCTGGCCTGTATTTTTATCAAACTTAGTAGTAAAGCCTGGGCTAAAGAGGTAGGGAATTAAATCCGCCTCAATTCCTGAACCTTCATCGGTTAGAATAAATATAATATTGTCATTAAGTACATATTGCAATAAATTTATTGAGCCTCCTTCTTCCATAGCTTCTATAGAATTAATAATTAAATTATTCAATATAGTAAATAGTGAGTAATATATTTTCAACTCTATATTATCTTCTATTTTAAAGTGTATATTAATCCTTTTATTACTTTCTTCTATAAACCTATTAATATTATCTTCAATAATTGTTACTATATCCTTCATGCTCATAGTATCTTTATTTTCAAACTGTTTTATAAAATTATCAAAGCCTTTGGTTACTCTATAATAGTCTTTCTTAATTTCATGTACTTCTCTGGCAATATCTAGTGCATCTTTTTTAAGAGCTTGATCTTTTAGTGCATTATTTAGGGTCATAGCCATACTCATAACATTTTCAATATCTACCATGGACTTTTTTAAATAAAACATTTCTGCTTGAATATTAGAAACCATAGTGTTTAATTGGCTATATCTTTTTTGGTGTTCTTTTTTTCTAATTAATATTTCCTGGCTTTTAAATATTATATAAATAAAATAAGATCCAATACTTCTAATCAGTCCTATTAATAGGATATAATTAAATAAACTAAGACTAAGATTTTTACTAATTATAGCTTCTATTATATTACATATTACGTCTATTGAAAACAAGCCTATTATAGTAAGTATAGCATTATCCTTATTTTTTCTTATACCTACTAAGAGAGCAAAAATCCCAAATAAGCTATAATATATAGAAGCAGGATATACTCTTATTATTGATGTTAAAACACTAATATTGGGTATTCTAATGTAATTCAGTAGACTTCTTAATAAAAGAACGGATAGGCCAGTAAAAATACCTATATAGATTTCTTTTAAATCCTCTTCTAATAGTATAACCAGAGATAGGGCTAAAACCCCAGCGGAAAATCTAAAACTTCCTTGAAATGGGTAGAAGTACATTTCGCTTAATAGTGTTATAGCTATAATTGATAATATATATTTTTTTGTCTTTTTCATAATTTTTCCTCCAACTTAATACCTAAATTATAACATATTTATAAAATTTGCATAATATTAAATATAGTGTTTACATAAATCTTTAATAAGGTATAATTAAGTATAATATATTAAAACAATGAGCAAGAAGAGTAGCTATAAAAAAGGTCTAAAGCGAGTTAGGAATAGTGTGAGCCTAGTGATACTTGTATGGTGAATGGACTTGTGAGTATATACCTGAAAAAGTAGGGTGTAGGTCTAATCAACCTTAAAGGATTAGAGCAGGCCTAATGGGCAAATTGAGTGGTACCGCGGAAGATAACCTTTCGTCTCTTTATAGAGATGAGAGGTTTTTGTTTTATTATTAGGAGGGTTAAATATGGAAAAGAAAATTGTTTTTAGTGGAGTACAACCATCAGGAGCTCTTACAATAGGAAATTATATTGGAGCAATTAAAAATTTTGTAGACCTACAAAATAGTGGGGAATATGAGGGGTACTACTGTATAGTAGATCTACATGCTATTACAATTCCACAGATTCCTAAGGATTTAAGAAGGAACACCTTAGACGTATTAGCACTTTATATGGCTGTAGGTATAGATCCGGAAAGATCAACTTTGTTTATACAATCACATGTTCCTGCACATGCAGAACTAAGCTGGGTTTTAAATACCATAACATATATGGGACAATTAAATAGAATGACTCAATATAAGGAAAAATCTCAGAAATCAGAGGAGAATTTAAATGCAGGATTATTTACCTATCCAGTTCTTATGGCTGCGGATATACTTTTATATCAAACAGACCTGGTTCCAGTAGGGGATGATCAAAAGCAACATTTAGAATTAGCTAGAGATCTTGCCCAAAGATTTAATTTCAAATA
>CAZAGS010000029.1:0-11509 GCA_964484955.1 uncultured Tissierellaceae bacterium | reverse complement strand
AGCAAATTCTGTTGTAACTATTTTATTGTAATCTGCTCTCTTATCTAATTCGCCAGCTAATTCCATTATATCCATCATATGATTTAGCCCCTCTTCTGTAAGGATTAAATCAGGATGCCAGGAATCTTGTGACCTATATCTCTCTATTAGTGAAATCAATACATCTTTATCTGTATCTGGAAATTGAGGTAGTACGGCATCCGCTATTTCTTCATTAGAACTGTTTTGTACCCAGACCAATGCTTTGTATAAGGCATTAGTAAACTTTTGTATTATTTCTGGGTTCTTTTCAATATAATCCTTGGTTGCTGAATAGCAAGTATAAGGGATATATCCTGCTTCTACACCAATAGAAGCTACTACATAACCTTTACCTTCTTTTTCTAGGGTAGAGGCTACTGGTTCAAATAAGGAAACATAATCCCCTTCTCCACCAACAAATGCTCCGGCCAATACATCGAATTGAATGTCAGTTCTAACAGTAAGGTCTTTTCCTAATTCAAAGCCATAATTATTCTTAAGCACATATTCTAGAGTCATTTCAGGCATACCACCTTTTCTGCCCCCCAAAATTGTTTTTCCTTTCAATTTATCAAATGTAAAATTATCATCCTTTTCTCTACCTACTAAGAAAGATCCATCTCTTTGTGTTAATTGTGCAAAGTTTATTGCATAATTTTCTCTACCTTGATTGTAAACATATACTGAAGCTTCTGGACCCATAAATCCTATCTCTGCTTCATTACTCAGTAGTGCTGTCATACATTTATCTGCACCTTTACCATTAATTAGCTCTACATCTAGACCTTCATCTGCAAAAAAACCTTTGGTTAGGGCAACATATTGAGGGGTATAGAATAGAGAATGAGTAACCTCAATTAAACGTATTTTTGTCATTGCGGTTTCTTTTTTGCATCCTGTAAGAGAGAAACTGATTAGAAAAACCAATACTAGGCTTAAGGCTATTACTCTAAATAGCTTTGACATATAATCACTCCTTGTATATTATATTAGTAAGATATTATATACATATATTATTCTATACGACCTATATGGTTCCAATATTTTTCAAACTAAGGGGGCTAGTCTGTGAATTTACCAAACAAAATTACTATTATGCGGATTATTTTAATACCTATTTATCTTTTGGTTTTTTATTCTAATATGGAAAATAGGCTTCTTATTGCAGGACTAATTTTTTTATTGGCTGGTATATCAGACTTGTTAGATGGTTACATAGCCAGAAAGTATGATTTGACTACAGACTTAGGAGCTGTTTTAGACCCTTTTGCTGATAAGTTAATGAGCTTTGCTGTTTTAATAAGTTTTACTACTATGAAGTTAATTCCACCATGGGTCTTAATAGCTATAGGAATCAAGGAAATCTTTATGATAATAGGTAGTGCAATTTCAATAGTTCATCATAAAGATACAGTGGTACATGCCAACTATTATGGGAAATTTGCTACTATATCTTTTTATATTGCCATTTTATCAATAGTTTTTAATTTAAATGAATTATTGTCTACAATGTTACTGATTTTAACTGTTTCTCTTAATATTATTGCTTTTTATAAGTATCTTAGAATATTTTTAAAAGTTCGTGAAAATAGGAATAATCCATCTGTTGACAAATAAAAATATAGAATATATAATTAATATAATAATTTAAGAATTGCAAGGAAAAAGAGGAGTAAATAAATAACCTATACAGGGAAAGGGTCCATGACTGAAAGATCCTTAGGCAATATTTATTGAAAGTAGCTTTGGAGCATTTAGGCTGAGTTTAGTAGGTCTAAAGGATGATTACCTTATAATCTTTAAGAGCCATGGAAACTCATGGAATTAAGGTGGTACCGCGAATTAACCCTTCGTCCTTTTATTAGGATGAGGGGTATTTTTTATTTAAGGAGGAATATACATGTTAGAAAATTTACCAAAGACATATAATCCAAAGGATTTTGAAGATAGGCTATATAGCTATTGGAATGATAATGGATTTTTTAGAGCAGAAGTAGATCATTCCAAAAAGCCTTTTACCATTATGATGCCACCACCAAATGTTACTGGTAGTCTTCATATGGGCCATGCACTAGGTAGTACTCTTCAAGATGTTTTAATTAGATGGAAAAGAATGGAGGGCTACTCTGCTCTTTGGCTACCTGGAACAGATCATGCAAGTATTTCTACAGAAGTGAGAGTTGTAGATAAAATAAGAGCCGAGGGTAAATCCAAGGAAAGCTTGGGCAGAGAAGGATTTTTAGAAGAAGCCTGGGAATGGACACATCTTTATGGTGGAACAATTAAGAATCAATTAAAAAAGATAGGAGTTTCTTGCGATTGGTCTAGAGATAGGTTTACTCTTGATGAAACCCTATCAAAAGCAGTATTAGAAGTATTTATAAGGCTTTATGAAAAAGGGTTAATATACAGAGGTGATAGGATAATTAACTGGTGTCCTAGTTGTTCTACTGCTATTTCTGATGCTGAAGTAGACCATGAGGACTCTGAAGGATTTATTTGGTATGTAAAATATCCCCTAAAAGATAGTGATGAAAGTATTACCATTGCAACAACCAGACCTGAGACTATGCTGGGAGACCTAGCTATAGCTGTAAATCCAAAAGACGAAAGATATACTGACTTAATTGGAAAAATTGCAATTCTACCTCTAGTTAATAGAGAAATTAGGATAATTGCAGATGATTATGTTGAAATGGATTTTGGTTCTGGTGCTGTAAAGATAACTCCTTCTCATGATCCAAATGACTTTGAGGTTGGGGAAAGGGCAAATTTAGGACAGTGTATTGTAATTAATGAAGATGCAACTATAAGTGAAGGTTATGGAAAATATTCAGGTAAAGATAGATTTGTAGCTAGAAAACTTATAGTTGAAGATTTAAAAGACCAAGGATTTTTAATAGAAGAGAAAGTACATGAAAATGCAGTAGGTCATTGTCAAAGGTGTAATACAATTATAGAACCTTTAATATCCAAGCAATGGTTTGTTAAAATGGAAACTATGGCAAAAGCAGCATTAGAGGCTTATAAGAGAGATGAGGTTAATTTCATACCGGAAAGATTTGGCAAGGCATATGTACATTGGTTAGAGAATACTAGGGATTGGTGCATATCTAGACAGTTATGGTGGGGCCATAGGCTTCCTGTATATTATTGTGAAGACTGTAATGAAGTTGCAGTATCAAGGACTGAAATTCACAAGTGCCCTAAATGTAACAGTACAAATGTACAACAGGATCCAGACACATTAGATACTTGGTTTTCATCTGCTTTATGGCCTTTTTCAACTTTAGGTTGGCCAGATAAGACAGAAGACCTAGACTACTTCTTCCCAACAGATGTTTTGATTACAGGTTATGACATTATTGGTTTTTGGGTAGTGAGAATGATATTTTCCAGTTTAGAACAGATGGGAGAGGTTCCATTTAAAGATGTATTATTAACTGGTTTAGTAAGAGATAGCCAGGGCAGGAAGATGAGTAAATCTCTAGACAATGGAATAGATCCGCTAGATATAATCGATGAATATGGTGCAGATGCTCTTAGATTTACTTTGGTGACAGGAAATAGTCCGGGTAATGATATGAGGTTTTATAATGAAAGAGTTGAAGCTAGTAGAAACTTTGCCAACAAACTATGGAATGCAACTAGATTTGTTTTAATGAATCTAGAAGAAGAAAATTTAGAGCAAGAACTAGATATGAGTAAATTAGAAGAAGAGGATAAATGGATATTATCCAAATTGAATGAAACTATAAAAGAGGTAACAACAAATCTTAATAAATATGAGATTGGCCTAGGAGCCCAAAGAATTTATGACTTTATTTGGGATGAGTACTGTGATTGGTATATAGAAATGGTAAAATCTAGACTATATGGAGATGATAAGGACAGTAAGAGGACTGCTGAAGGTGTGCTTCTTTATGTTTTAAGAGATATTCTAAAGATACTACATCCTTTTATGCCATATATAACTGAAGAAATTTGGCAACACTTACCATCTAATGAAAATGCTCTAATTGTAACTACTTGGCCTAGGGAAAAAGAAGATATGAATTTTAAAGATTCTGTTGATAGTATTGAATATATAAAAATAGCCATTAGATCTATCAGAAATGCTAGGGCAGAAATGAATATTGTCCCATCAAGAAAATCTAAAGTGATATTTGTTACAAAAGATGAAAAGATCAAGGATTATATATTAAATGGCAAAAGATACTTTATGAACCTAGCCAGTGCTGATGATATAGAAATTTTGAACAGTAAAGCTGATTTAGGAGAAGACAATATTTCTATAATACTGAACAAGTGTGAAGTGTTTTTACCACTAAAAGACCTAATAGATTACGAAAAGGAATTGGAAAGATTAGAAAAAGAAAAAGAAAAGCTTGAAGGTGAAATAAAAAGGGTAAAAGGTAAATTATTAAATGAAGGTTTTGTTTCAAAAGCACCTGAAAATATAATTGCAGAAGAAAGAGAAAAACAGAAAAGATATGAAGAAATGATGGAAAAGGTATTGGAAAGATTAGAAAGCATTAAAAACAATTTATAATAAGAGGTGGGTCATGAACTATCAAGAAGCTTTAAGTTATATCAATGATAAGGACAAATTTGGATCTAGGTTAGGATTATCATCAATTGGAAAACTATTAGAATTACTGGGAAATCCCCATATTGGATTAAATTATTTACATGTAGCGGGGACTAATGGTAAAGGTTCAACATCATCATATTTATCACATTGTTTGCAAAGTGCAGGGTATAAAGTAGGACTTTATACTTCTCCATTTTTGGAGAGATTTAATGAACGGATTCAAATTAATGGTGTAGATATTCCAGATGATACTTTAGCTAGGATTACTAGTCTTGTAAAAACAGGTGCAGATACTATGGTTGAACAAGGAATAGAACATCCTACTACTTTTGAAATATTGACAGCTATTGCTTTCCTTTATTACAAAGAAGAAGAGACAGATTATGTAGTATTAGAAGTTGGATTAGGTGGAAGGTATGACTCTACTAATATAATTGAAAGTTCACTTGTGTCTGTAATAACTACATTAGACTACGATCATATTGCTGAATTAGGTGATACATTAGGAAAAATCGCCTACCAAAAGGCAGGTATAATAAAGGAAAATGGCCTAGTAGTATCTTATCCACAAGCAGAAGAGGCTATGGAAGTTATAAAAGAAGTAGCACTGGATAAAAATGCTAATTTGTATTTCAGTCCAAATGACAATGTCCTAATAAGTGAAGAAAATGAATTTGGAAGCATATTTGACTATACATTTGAAAATAATAAACTAAAAGACTTAAAAATATCAATGATTGGTGAATACCAGATATTTAACGCTTCATTAGCAGTGACTACTTTGCTTGTCTTAAGAGATAAGGGTTTATTAGAAATTTCTGATGAACAAATTAGACTGGGACTAAATAAAACTAGATGGAATGGTCGACTTGAAGTTTTAAAAAGAAATCCTACTTTCCTAATAGATGGAGCCCATAATGTACAGGGCATAAATCAATTAGCAAAAGCATTAAAATTATTTGATTATGATAAATTGATTTTAGGTATAGGAATCTTAAAGGATAAAGACGTGAACCATATGGTAGAACAATTAGCTCCTATGGCTGATATGATAGTTGTTACAGAGGTGAAGATGCCAAGAAAGTTAGAGGCTACAGAGCTAGCTAAGGAAATTGGAAAATATAACAAAAATGTTTATATTGAGAAAGAAGTCAAGGATGCAGTTCATAAAGCTATTGAACTTGCAGCGGATACAGACCTTATAGTCTTTGGAGGGTCACTTTATTTAATTGGTGAAGTCCGAACAATAGTAAACCTTCTATAGAATTTCTATAGAAGGTTTTTTTTCATGCTTTTAATCATTAATGAACATATTTACAATTCCCTGATAAATCTTTTCTGGATTACTTTCCCATGTACTACATATACTTTCAGCCTGAGACACAGAACCTACATTTAAGTAAAGACTAAATAAAGTTTGCTCATTTTCAATTAACTTTAAATTTACAGTAAATTGCTTGTTTTCCGTTTGGAAATACTCAGAGACTATTTGTGCTTCTTTCTTTTTTATGATTTGTTCTGATATGAATACAAGTTCTAAATCTTCTTTTAAATTTTGTGATATCTTTGCTTCAAATAATTCCAGAGCCACATTACCCTTTTCTAAAAGTTGAATCTTTTCCACCTGGGAATTATCTATTTCAATAAATCCTGATTCTAATAGTTCTAATAAGTACTGTTGAATTAAAAAGTAATTCATATATTCTTTACTTAATATAAATTCAGTAAGTTCTTCTTTAGTAAAGGAATAAGAGGCTTTTTTAATTATATACAATAATAGTAATTTATTTTGAGCAAGTTCTTCAGTATTTTCCGTAAACATATTTCCACCTCTTTGATATTGATTAATAAAGTATATCATATCATAAAAAAAAGAGAAGTGGAAACCCACTTCTCTAAAACATTTATTTGCCTGCCATTTGCTTTTGAGCTGATTCAACTAATCTCTTAACCATATAACCGCCTACATAACCATTGGATCTGGATGGCAAGTTGCCTTTATCTATACTGTCGTAGTTTTCCAAACCCAGTTCGTTTGCAATTTCTAACTTAAGTTGATTTAATGCTTGCCTTGCTTCTGGAACAACTATCCTATTATTATTCGCCATTTCAATCCTCCTCTTCAACAACTATATTTGTTGTTGTAAGATTAATATATCCAAAGATATTAGCATATATCCTAGCAATAATTGAGAATTATTCATATTTATTACTTCAAAAAATTTAAAAAGTAATAAATTTTATTAAAAAGAATAATATTTACTATAAGCATTGAGGAGGGATATAGTGGGAAAAACAAGATATAGGATTAATTACAAATTTATAATTATTTTATTAATTCTTTTTGTAGCTGTTTTTATTATTATCTTCAATAAGAAATATAATATTACTGAAGTATTTGCTCCAACAAGAGAATTGCCAATATACAGTGTAGAAAGAGATGACAACAAGGTTTCCATTTCATTTGATGCAGCTTGGGGTGATGAATTCACAGAAGATATTTTAGATACTTTAGACAAATATAATGTAAAGGCTACATTTTTTTTAGTTGGTTTTTGGGTAGATAAATATCCACATCAAGTAAAAGAAATTTATAAAAGAGGTCATGAAATTGGAAATCATTCCTCAACACATCCTAATATGAGCACTTTATCCAGGGAGGGAATGGAAAAAGAGATTTTAACTACTGATAAAAAAATTTTTGATTTAATAAATGAAAAGCCTATATTATTTAGACCACCTTTTGGTGACTATAATGACAATTTAATTCAAGTATGCAGAGACAATGGTTATTACACTATTCAATGGGATATTGATTCCTTGGACTGGAAAGAGCTTGGAGTACAACCTGTAGTAGATAAGGTAACTAGGAATATTGGAAATGGTTCAATAGTTTTATTTCATAATAATGCAAAGTATATAAGTGAATACTTGCCTTTAGTAATCGAAAGGTTGCAAGCAATGAATTTTGAAATAGTTCCCATATCAGAGCTAATATATTTAGAAAACTTTCAAATGAATAATAGTGGAAGACAAATTAAAATTAAAAATTAAAAAGGTAATAAAATTTATTGGATTTTAATATATTTTATCATAATTAAAAGCGGTCTGGAATATTCTTAATAGAAGTGAAATACAGAGGAATAAAGGGAGGACTTTAATAATGGTAGATAAAATTATTGATTCAAATATGGTGAGAATTGTAGGCAAAGTCATTGAAGATAAGAAATTTAGCCATGAGATGTACGGAGAAAAATTTTATAGCTTTAATCTAGAGGTTCCAAGGTTAAGTGAATCTGTAGATATATTGCCAATTACTATTTCTGAAAGATTACTATTTGATATTGACTATTACTGTGGTCAATATGTTATAATTGAAGGACAACTCAGGTCATATAATAGGTATATTAATTCAACCAATAGGCTAATTCTTACTATCTTCACTAGAGAGATATATGTACCTAATGAAGAAGAATTATCAGAAATGTTGCGAAAACCAAATGAAATTTATTTGGATGGGTATATATGCAAAGACCCAGTATATAGAACAACTCCTTTTGGAAGAGAGATTACAGATCTTTTAGTAGCAGTCAATAGACCTTATAATAAATCGGATTATATTCCAACAATAGCCTGGGGAAGAAATGCAAGATTCTGTGAAAACTTAGTTGTTGGGGATCATATTAAAATTTGGGGCAGGATACAAAGTAGAGAGTATCAAAAAAAGTTAAGTTCTGGAGATACAGAAGATAAAGTTGCCTTTGAAGTAAGTATCTCAAAATTAGAATATAGCCAAGATAATAATAGGGCAGAAAGCTTGGAATCGAAAGGATAAGATAATTAATGGATACAAAACTAATTTTAGGTGTTATAATATTTATTATACTAATAAGCTTTCAATATACCTTGAATTGTATTTTAAAAGAACTTAAGGATATTAAAAGAATACTTATGAAGAAATCCCAAAATAGATAAATATAAAAAGGGGGAAAAACTTAGGTGGGTGACAAAAGAGAAAGGACTTTATTTAGTAGAGAAGAAATATGTAATAAGGTTAAAGAACTAGGTGTTATTATAAGTAAGGATTATAAGGACAAGGACTTAGTGGTTATTTCACTACTTAGAGGAAGTTTTATTTTTACTGCAGACTTAGTTAGAGAATTGGCAATACCAGTAAATGTTGATTTTATAACCACTGCCAGCTATGGACATGAAGAGACCTCTACAGGTAATGTTGAAATAGTACATGACTTAAGAACAGATGTTAAAGGTAAAGATGTTTTAATTGTAGATGACATTATTGATTCAGGATATACATTACAAAAAGTAGCAGAACATCTAAATAATAAGCAGATAAATTCTTTAAAGATATGTGTAATGTTAGATAAACCTACTAGAAGGAAGGTAGATCTAAATCCTGATTATGTTGGTTTTTCAATCCCTGATGTATTTATCGTAGGTTATGGTCTTAATTATGGAGACCATTATAGAAATATTCCTTATATATTTACCTTTGATTAAAGATACACCTACAGACTTCTGTAGGTGTATTTATTAAGTAAAGAAATGGAGTGATTTAGTGGAGAGATTAGATAGACCTACCCTATTGGAAAGTAATTTATTATTTCTGATTGTAGGAATTTTATTACTATTTGTTGGGCAAATAGTACAAAGTAGGGAGATTTATACAGGCCTACTTATAACTGAATTTGTTATTATATTGCTACCTAATTTATTATACTTAAAGGTAAAAGGATATTCTTTAAAAACAGTCTTAAGGCTAAATAAGATTAGTTTTGAACAAGGAATTTATACCCTATTTATCATGATATTCGCTTATCCAGTAGCAGTGTTTTTAAATGTAATTATGATTAGTATATTAAGTAAATTTACAACAGCATTGCCTAGCGGAATACCCTTGCCTGGTAATATTAAAGAGTTTGGAATAGGATTATTTATAATGGCTTTAGCACCTGGAATATGTGAAGAAGTTATGTTTAGGGGAACTATGCTAAGCTCTTATTCTAAATTAGGAAGGAAAAAGGCTATCCTTATAACAGCTTTTTTATTTGGAATTTTTCACTTTAACCCATTTAATTTTATTGGGCCAGCTTTCTTAGGTGTTATATTAGGTGTTTTACTTTACAAAACTAATTCCATATTTACATCAATGCTTGGACACACCATAAATAATAGCATTGCACTATCTATAGGATTTGTGGTAACTAAGTTTGCAGACCAAATAGACTCAATGGCTAATCAACCAATTGACATTGAACCAACCAGTCAATTAATAGTTGGTATGTTTGTACTCTTAATAATTGGTATAGGATCTTTATTTATGCTGTTGCTACTTCTCAAAAAAATTCCAGAACATAATAGAGCCTTAGATATTGATGAATATGAAGAAATTACAGGAGAAAGTGAAAGTATTAAATTTACTAATTTTATTCCCGCCTTTATGGTAATAGGAATATTTATCTATTTGTCTTTTAAATTTTTAATTATATAGGAATAAAAATATTCTGCTGCCTAATACTATGATTAGGGGTGAGATTATGAAAGATAAAAAGAAGAAAAAGATTGTAACTGCCGATGATATTATGAAATTTGAAATAGCTGAAGAATTAGGATTGTTTGAAAAGATTGATGAAGTAGGCTGGGGAGGACTGACTGCAAAAGAGTCAGGAAGAATAGGCGGTATTATGACCGCAAGAAAAAGAGAAATGAAACGTGCAAGAGAAAATAAAGAAAATTCAATAAAAGAAAATTAAAAATAATATTAACAAGTAATTTAAAGATATTTAAAGGGGTTTAAGATGAAAGCATACAAAGAATTTGCAAGTCTTTATGATGAATTGATGAAGGATTTTGATTATGAAATGTGGTTTTCTTATATTGAAGATATCTTTAATATATATGAAAAGAAACCAAAGCATATATTAGAAATGGCATGTGGCACAGGTAATCTTTCCATTTATTTAGCAGATAAAGGATATAGGCTTACTTGCTTTGATTTATCTGAAGAAATGTTATCACAGGCCTATGTTAAATTAAACAGATATAAAAATGTTAAATTATTAAATGCAAATATGATAGATTTTAAAATAAATCAAAAGTTTGATGCCATTTTATCAATATGTGACAGTATTAATTATATTATAAAAAAGCAAGACCTTAAAGCAACTTTTGAAAATGCATATAATCATCTAGAAGATGATGGAATCTTTATATTTGATATAAATTCATTTCACAAATTGAAAAACATAATAGGCAATAATACCTTTATTGAGGATAGAGAAGACATATTTTATACTTGGCAAAATTATTATGATGAGATTAATAATACTTGCCAGTTTTATCTCAGCTTTTTTATAAATGATGATGAAAATATATATAGTAGATTTGATGAAGAGCACATTGAAAAGGCTTATACTGTAGATGAAATAGTAGAATTGTTAAATAATGCAGGTTTTAAAACAGTGGATTATTATGAAGCCTTCACTACAGAAAAGATTAATCCTTTAACTGAAAGAATAAACTTTGTTGCATGTAAATAATGGCTAGGAATTATTGAGTAAAAATAAAGTTAAAGGGAATATTAATTGACAATGAAATACACTGTATGATAATATATTAGGTAGTTGATTGAAATATACAAGTAAAAAGCTTTAATTGGAGGAATGTAGAAATGAAAAAAGGTACAGTAAAATGGTTTAACGCTACTAAAGGTTTTGGATTTATCACTACAGAAGATGGAGATGACGTTTTCGTTCATTTTTCAGCTATTGAAGGTGAAGGATTCAAGTCACTTGATGAAGGTCAAGAAGTTGAATTTGAAGTAACAGACGGAGAAAAAGGTCCACAAGCAGTTAACGTTACAAAATTATAATT